>JANQGO010000053.1 GCA_028277285.1 Alphaproteobacteria bacterium
GCGCACCCCTCGCGACGTCGCCACCTCGACGATACGTTCGAGCTCGTGGACCGAGTCCACGTTGATCGCCTTGATCGGCGGGTCCAGCGCATCGGCGATCTCTTGCCGGGATTTGGCGACGCCGTTGAACACCATGCGGTCGGCGCTGAGGCCCGCATGTTTGGCCTTGGCGATTTCGCCGCCGGAGTTGACCTCGACCGCCACCCCCTCCTCCGCCATCAGGCGGAGCACGGTAAGGTTGGCGCAGGCCTTGCTCGCGAAACAAACGCTCGCGTTCTCGTGGTGGTCCCGGAACGCCGCGTTCAGCCGCCTTGCGTTCCGGCGAAGCCGCTGCTCGGAATAGACAAACAGGGGCGAGCCGTACTGCTCGGCAACCCCGACCAGGTCGACGCCGTCCATATGCAGGTGACCGCCGCCATCCTCCAGAAAACCGGGTTCGGACCACGGGTTCAGGTGGAATGCGGTTTTCATCGTCGGCCTCCCTTCGGCGTTGTTGCCGGGCATGGTAGGTATGGCGTGGCGGGAGGAGCCGGATGGCTGATTTTGATCTGATCGTCAAGGACGGGACCGTGGTCACGGCGAGCGACACCTATGCCGGTGACATCGGCGTGCGCGACGGCCGCATCGCCGCGCTGGCCGATGACCTCGTCCCAGCGCGGGCCGAAACGGTCATCGATGCGTCCGGCAAACTGGTCCTGCCCGGCGGAATCGAGGCCCACTGTCATATCGACGAGCCGAGTTTCGGTGGCGCGGTCCTGGCTGACGACTTCGCCTCGGGCTCGGTCGCCGCGGCGTGCGGCGGCACGACGACGTTCATCCCGTTCGCAAACCAGGTGCCCGGCCAGTCCTTGCGTCAAGCGGTCGACGACTATCACGCCAAGGCCCGTGGCAAGTCGCTGATCGACTACAGCTTCCACATGATCGTCTCCGATCCCAACGAGCAGGTGCTGGGTCAGGAGCTGCCCGGCCTGCTGCATGACGGCTATACGTCCTTCAAGGTCTTCATGACCTATGACGACTTCTGCCTTGACGATGGCGAGATCCTCAGTGTGCTGGCGACCGCGAAGCGTCACGACGGGTTTGTCATGGTGCACGCGGAGAACGATCACTGCATCCGGTGGCTGGCCGAACAGCTTGAGCGGGCGGGCCGGACCGAGCCGGCGTCCTTCGCCATCGCGCACGGGCCGGCCGTGGAACGGGAGGCGACCCATCGCGCGATCAGCCTGGCGGAGATCGTCGACACCCCCGTCTTTATCGTCCATGTCTCGTCCGCCCAGGCAATGGAGCAGATCGCGTGGGCCCAGGCGCGCGGCCTGCCGGTCTATGCGGAGACGTGCCCGCAATACCTCTTCCTGTCCGCGGACGACTTCAAGCGCGAGGGTTGGGAAGGCGCGAAGTATCTGTGCGCGCCACCGCCACGCGACCCCGAGAATCCCGAGCAGCTCTGGCGTGGTCTGAAGAACGGCACGTTTCAGCTGATCTCGTCGGATCACTGTCCCTATCGCATGGATGGGCCCGGCGGCCGGATCGAGTCCGCCGGTGAGCTGCATTTTCACAAGGTCAGTCCGGGTGTGCCGGGCATCGAGCTGCGCCTGCCTTTGATGTTTTCGGAAGGTGTGAACAAGGGCCGGCTTGACCTCAACCGTTTCGTCGCCCTGACAGCGACCGACGCGGCAAAGCTCTATGGGCTCTATCCGCAGAAGGGCACGATCGCGGTCGGCAGCGACGCCGACATCGTCCTGTGGGACCCGGACCGGCGCGTGACGGTTCGTCACGCGATGCTGCATGACGGCGCGGACTACACGCCCTATGAGGATTTTGACCTTAAGGGTTGGCCGGTTCTGACCCTGTCGCGCGGTGAGATCGTGTGGCGGGACGGCACGGTCCATGGCGAGCCCGGCCGTGGGCGGTTCTTAAAGCGCGGCGTGTCGTCGGCCATCCGGTCAAACGCCGCACAGTCGACGTGACGCGACAAACTGCTAGCATGGTGCCGAGCGCGGGCGGGGGAACAGTCGGAGTTGCAACGTGAGTAACAGTCTTGGGCGCACGGTGTCGCTGGGTGCTTGCCTGATGGTGTTGGCGGGCGCGGTAGAGGCACAAGGCCCGGAGAGCAGCGGCAATGTCGAC
>JANQGO010000032.1 GCA_028277285.1 Alphaproteobacteria bacterium
GTGATGTTTTCGGGACCGCGCACCAGAAGCGCGTCCAGATCGTGCCGCTCCATCGCCGCGCGAATGACATCGTAGCGGCGGATATACTCCTCCGGCTACGACCTGCCGATGATCGTGCACGATCGCCTGGCGTTCTCGCCGGAGGAGTATATCCGCCGCTACGATGTCATTCGCGCGGCGATGGAGCGGCACGATCTGGACGCGCTTCTGGTGCGCGGTCCCGAAAACATCACCTATTTCAGCGGCTACGAGACGCCGGGCTATTACAAGTACCACTGCGTCGTGGTGCCGAAATACGGCGAGCCGGTGTTTCTGCTGCGCGACTTCGAATGGATCAACTCGCCGGAGTTCGCCTGGAGCACCAAGATCGCCAAGGTCTATGACTGGGACCACCCGCCCAGTGTCACGGTCAATGTGCTGCGCCAACTGGGACTGGACTCCGGCAAACGCATCGGCGTCGAAAAGCACGGTTTCTTCTATACGGTCGACGAGCATGAAACGCTTCTGGCCGATCTGCCGGACAACACCTATGTCGATGCGACGGAGATCCTTTGGGATACGCGCATGGTGAAGTCAGACGAGGAGATCGCGGTGATGCGCAAGTCCGCGCACCTGGTCGATCTGGCGATGCAGGCGGGCTGGGACGCGACCCGTCCCGGCGCCAGCGGCGACGACATCAACGCGGTCGTCAACAAGACGCTGTTCGAGAACGGCGGCGAATACATGGGCCTGCCGCCCTTTGTCCTGGCCGGCGAGCGCTCCTGCCTGCCGCATCAGACCGGCGGCGCCAACCGGTTGGCTGACGACGACCTCATGTATTTCGAGATCTCGGCGTCGAAGCACCGCTATACCGCCGCGCTGATGCGCACGATCTTTGTCGGCAACCCGAAGGATGAATGGGTACGCGCGGCCGAGGCCTGTATCGGCGCGGTCGAGGCGGCGCTGGAGACGATCAAGCCGGGCGCGACGCCGCACGAGGCCGACACCGCCGCGCGCGCGGTGACCCGGAAGGCGGGTTTCGGCGACTATCACCGCAACCGGCTGGGTTACTCGATCGGCGTCAGCTATCCGCCCGACTGGGGCGAGGGCGAGATCATATCCCTGCGCCAGGAAGAGCACCGGCCGCTGGTGCCGGGCATGACGTTTCACATGCCGCCCCTGTGCTTGAAGTACCGGGAGTTCGGCATCGGCTTTTCCGAGTCCATCGTCGTGACGGAGACGGGCTGCGAGCGTTTCTCGAACCTCAGCCGCGAGGTCGTCATCAAGCGCTGACAGCACCGCCGAGACGGACACATGCCGTTGCCGCGCCACGAGATCCGGACCGAGGAGAGTTTCGACGTCATCATTGTCGGCGCCGGCAGTGCGGGCTGCGTTCTGGCCGAGAGACTCTCGGCCTCGGGCAAGTTCAGCGTGCTGCTGCTGGAGGCTGGCGGCAGCGATCTCAATCCCTTCGTCGCCGCGCCGGTCGGTGAGACGCAGCTTCTGGAGACGCGCTGGGACTGGGCGTTCAAGGGCGAGCCTGAACCCCACCTCGGCGGCCAGCAGCTGACGCTTTCGCGCGGTCGGTGCCTGGGCGGCAGTTCCAGCATCAACGGCCAGCTCTGTTTCCGCGGCCACCCCGGCGATTACGACCGCTGGGCGGACCTGGGCAACACGGGCTGGTCCTATGACGACGTGCTGCCGCTGTTCCGGGCGATGGAAAACTGGGAAGGCGGCGGCGATGCCTATCGTGGTGCCAGCGGGCCTGTGCGGACGGCGCGCGGGCGCTACGACAACCCGCTGTTCAGCGCCTTCGTCGAGGCGGGCCAACAGATGGGCTATCGCGCCTGTCCGGACTTCAACGGCGCCGAACCCGAGGGTTTCGCGCCCTGCCAGCACACCCATTACCATTGGCCGGTACTGCGCTGTTCGTCGTCCTATGCCCATCTGCTGAAGGCACGCTGGCGCCGGCGCAACCTGGTGATCCGCAAAAATGCCCTCGCCCATGTTGTCTTGTTCGAGGGTAAGCGCGCGGTCGGCGTTCGTTATCGTTGGGGCGGCGCGATCCACAGCGCCAGGGCGCGGCGCGAGGTGATCGTCAGCGCCGGGCCGTATCAAAGCCCGAAGCTCTTGATGGTGTCGGGCATCGGTCCCGCGGATCACCTGCGCGAGCACGGCGTTGACGTCGTGCATGACTTGCCGGGGGTCGGCGGGAACCTGCAGGACCAGATCGGCTCCTTCGTCCAGCACGATTGCCTGAAACCCATCACCTATTACCGATACACGAACCCGGCCTGGGCGGCGCTGGCGGTTTTCCAGTGGCTGGTGCTGGCGCGCGGGCCGTTCTCGCTGTTTCCGATGGCCGCGAGCGGGCTCGTCAAAAGCGCGCCGGAGGCGCCGCTGCCCGACCTGCAGTTCTACATCTTCCCCGTCGCGGTCAACGCGCACGCGGAGGGGACATACGCGCCGCGCCATCACGGCTACAACATCCATTGGGGTCTGGTGCACCCCAAGAGCCGGGGCAGCGTGCACCTGCGCTCAAGCGATCCGGAAAGCCCGCCGGTCATCGCCAACGGCTTCTTTTCCGACGAAGACGACCGCGTCTTGAACCGCAAGGCGCTGCGTCTGGCGCGCACGCTGCATGCGCAGCCCGCGTTCGACGCCTATCGCGGGCCGGAGACCGCGCCGGGACCGGCTGTACAAAGCGACGACGACATCGACGCCTTCACCGCTTCCTACTTCGCCAACCACCACCACGGCTGCGGCACCTGCAAGATGGGTGTCGACGGCGGGGCGGTCGTCGACCCGCGGCTTCGGGTCCATGGTATCGACGGTCTGCGCGTCATCGACAGTTCGATCATGCCGATCGTCGTCACCGGCGGCCTCAACGTGCCCTCCATGATGATCGGCATGAAGGGCGCGGCCATGGTGCTGGAGGACGCCGCCGACTAGCGTCTGGGCGTTTCGGTTGCGGGCGGCCGCCGACGCCGCGATGCTGGGCGGTCACGTACCGAGAGGAGCACCCCATCCATGTTCGACCTTTTGCACGGCCTTCGTGTCGTCGACCTGACGGCCGTGGTGCTGGGACCTTATGCGACCCAGCTTCTGGGCGGCCTGGGCGCCGATGTCATCAAGGTCGAGCCGCCGGGCGGCGATATCTACCGTTATGTACGGCCGGGCCGGTCCGAGACCATGGGCGCGGGTTATCTGAACCTCAACCGCAACAAACGCTCGGTGACGCTGGACCTGAAGACGGATGAGGGCAGGGCGGCCCTGGCAGGGCTGCTGGAGGACGCCGATGTGCTCGTCCACAACATGCGTTTGCCGGCGGCCGCGCGGCTGGGCCTGAACTATGACGATCTTTCCGAACGTTATCCGCGACTGGTCTATTGCGTGGCGCCCGGGTTCGGCAGCGACGGGCCCTATGGCGACTGGCCGGCTTATGACGACGTTATCCAGGCGGTCTCCGGGCTTGCCGCGCTCAACACCAACGACAAGGGCGAGCCGCGCTTTCTCTCGACCATTGTCGGCGACAAAGTCAGCGGGCTGCATCTGGCGCTCGCCGTATTGGCCGGCGCCATCCACCAGCGCACGACCGGCAAGGGGTGCCTGATCGAAGCGCCGATGTTCGAAAGCCTGGTGTCGTTCCTGATGGTCGAACAACTGGCGGGCCAGAGCTTCCAGCCGCCCTTGGGCGGCATCGGCTATGAACGGCTGCTGTCGCCGTATCGCCGGCCCTACAAGACCAAGGATGGGTTCATCTGTGTCGTGCCCTATAGCGCCGGACAGTGGACGCGGTTCTTGAACCATATCGGCCGAAGCGATCTGGCCGAAGCCGAATGGGTCCTGGACATGGTCGAACGCAGCGAACGGGTCGGCGAGCTTTATGAGATCGTCGCCGACGTCATGCCGGAGCGGACCAGCGAGGCGTGGCTGAAGGTCTTGCGCGAGCTCGATGTGCCGTGCGCGCCGGTCCAGGCGCTGGCCGATCTGCAGGACGACGCGCATCTGCGCGATGTCGGCTTTTTCGCCGATCATCACCATCCGACGGAGGGCGACCTGACGGTCCTGCGCTCGCCGTTCCGCGTTACCGGTGCCGACGAGGGGCCAGACGACCCGGCGCCCAACCTGGGCCAGCACAATGACGGCATCGCCTGGCGTGTGCGCCCCGGGGAGGGGGCGTAACGCCACGGCTTGACATTCAAGGCGGCGCGACCAGATAATAGAATGATAATAAGTCGCAATTGCAACTAGGTTTCTTCCCATGCTGCCCTTCAAGACGGTTACCTACGGCATCATGCATCTGGTCGTGGCGTTCGGCGTCGCCTTTGCGCTGACCCAGAGCTGGACGATCGCGCTGGGAATCGGTCTTATCGAACCGGTCGTTCAGACCGTGTTCTATGCGTTTCACGAGCGCGTCTGGTCCAGGGTCGGCCGCCGCCGGCGCACCGACCGGCGCGTTGTCGTACCGGCGCCGTCTCCCGCTTGATCCACGTCAACGCGGGCTTTGCCGCCAGCGTGAAAGATGGCGCTCATCTATGGCGCGACAACAACGGAAAGCTCATGAACCACAGACATCGCAAAGTTCTTCACGCTCTTTTTGCCCATCCGGTCAGCGCCAACATCGCGCCGCGCGCGGTGGAGTCGGTCATTAAGGAGCTGGGCGGCGAGATCGACCAGCGTCAGGGTGGGCGGGTCGGCCTCCATCTCAACAAACACTTCGTCGAGATGTCCCATGACAGCCATACGCTGCAGCCCGCCCACGTGCACGAGATCAGAAAGTTCCTGGAAAGCGCCGGCATCGATCCGAAACGCGACTATCCGCTCTAGAGCAGATCCTGTTTTGATGGAATCGCTTCGCGATTTCGTCAAGGCAGGTGAATCTGCTCTACTCATAGATAGAGAGCGGATTCACATGGTTAGGTGGAACCGCCAAACGGTTCCACCTAACCATGATCCGCTCTAGACGCCGGGCGCAGGACATCAGGAGCCTGACGTGTTAGGGACAGTGATGCCTCTAACGCAAGGGAACCTGAACCATGGCCCAGACCTGGAACGTCTATCTGTCCGGTGAGATCCACACCGATTGGCGCGAGCGCATCGAGGCCGGGGTCAAGGCGGCCGGCCTGCCGGTTGCGCTGACCAGTCCGGTGACCGATCACGACTCGTCGGACGATTGCGGCGTACGCATTCTGGGCGCCGAGAGCAACGCGTTCTGGCACGATCACAAGGGTGCGAAGGTGAACGCGTTGCGCACGCGCACCATGATCGGCGACGCCGACCTGGTCGTCGTGCGCTTCGGCGAGAAGTACAAGCAGTGGAACGCGGCCTTCGATGCCGGTTACGCGGCGGCGCTCGGCAAACCCCTAATCGTCCTGCACCCGCCTGAACATCAGCACGCGCTGAAGGAGGTCGACGCCGCCGCCCTGGCGGTCGCCGAAGAGCCGGAGCAGGTCGTGCAGATCCTGGATTACGCCATCAACGGCAGGTTGCCCAAGGCGGGCTGATCGCGGCGCCGACAAGGCACGCCGCTTCCACGTTCGCCCGGACCCTATCGTGAGCGCAGCAACCGCATCGGCCAGCCGCTTCCGCTGGACGATCATCGTGCTGCTGTTCGCGATCAACACGGTCAATTATGTCGACCGTTCGGCCATCGCCTTTGCCGCCCATCTCATCAGCGACGAGCTCAACCTGTCGGCGTCCGAGCTGGGCCTGGTGCTCGGCGCCTTCGGCATCGGCTATCTGATCACCACGTTTCCAGGCGGCTACATTGCCGATCGTTTCGGCGCGCGCGTGACGTTTCTGGTCGCCGTCATGCTGTGGTCGCTCGCCATCGGCTGGACGGGCTTGGCGACCGGCTTCCTGATGCTCTACTGCGCGCGCATGGTTCTCGGCCTGGCGGAAGGACCGTCCTTTCCGGCGCACTCACGGATCGTCGAGCGGTGGCTGCCGCCGCACGAACGGGCGACCGCCATGGCGATCGCGCTGGTCGCCATTCCGGTCGCGCTTGCCGTCGGCGCGCCTTTGGTGACCTACCTGATCACGGCGTTCGGCTGGCGGGTCATGTTCTTCATCCTGGCGGCGGCAGGGCTCTTGTGGCTGCCGGCCTGGTACCTCCTGGGGCGCGACTTCCCGTCGCAATCGCGCTTCGTGAACGACACCGAGCGGGACCACATCGCCCGGGGCCGTGACGAACGGTCCGGGTCCGCCGGTAAGACCGGCCTGTCGCGCGCCGATTGGCGCATCATCCTGACGACCCCGACCTTGCTGGCGGGTTACTGGTCGTACTTCGTCTTCGGCTACCTGCTGTTCTTCGTCATGACCTGGCTGCCGGAGTTTCTTCGCAAGACCTATCACCTGGACCTCACCCAGATCGGTTGGCTCGCGTCACTGCCCTGGGCGGCCGCCGCGGTGTCGCTTTATCTTGTCGGGCGCTGGTCCGACCGGCTGTTGGTCAGGACCGGCCGGACCAGGGTGGCGCGTAGCTACTTGATGGCCGGCTCGCACGCGCTGATCGCGCTGGCGGTCCTGCCGCTCCTTTTTGTCGACAGCCTGCCAGCCGCCCTAGCCTGCATGAGTGTCGCCGTGGCGGCCGGTCTGGGCGCCAATCCCGTGTTCTACGCGGTCATCGCCGACATCGTGCCGCGCGCCGCCGGGACGTGCATGGGCGTCATGAACAGCGGCCTGGCGATCTCCGGTTTCCTCGCTCCGGCGTTGACGGGCTTTGCGCTGGACGCGACCGGCAGTTTCGACGCGGCGTTCGTCCTGATCGCTGCGTTCGGCGCCTCGTCGGTCATCGGTCTGCTTATCTGGCACCAGCCCGACCGGGATATCGCGCGGCTGAAGAAACTCGAGGAACCGGGCAACTGAGCTTCCCGGTGCGCCGCGATAGGAATGTCATGATCCACATCAATGCGCTGTCACAAAACAGTCTTAGGGTGACAGTCGTTCCACCGGTGCGAGTCGAAGGCGTCATGGGCTCGGGAGGCTGAACGGGCGCCGCCGTAACCGGAACACCACGTCAAAAGGGGGCATGTGTGAACGCTCGGCGCGCGGCGCCGAACGGGCTCTGGGTTTTTCGCAGCAACCAACGTGACAGTGGAGCACGACATGCCAAACCGAACGAAGACAAGTGAGATGGAGGCGGTCTCCGCCTTCGCCGACCGTTTTCCCCAGCAATACGGCACGGCCCTGGTCATGATGTCCCAGGCCTGCCAGGGCTACATGGAAAGCGCGCTTAAGCTTAACCAGGAAATGGCCGATTTCATGCGTCGCCGGCTGAACGAAGACGTCAGTTTCGGCCACGCGCTCTCGTCGGCCGAACACCTGGAGGACGCGGTCTCGCTGCAGCAGGATTGGATGAAGACGGCATCCAGCGACTATCTGGCCGAGACCACCAAACTCTATGAAATCTGCATGGAGGCGGCCTCCAACGGCTGGATGAACGGCGTCGCCGAGGCGGGCGACGGGGAGACCGGCAACAAGACGGCGGACAAGCCCCGCGAGTCCTGAGCCGGTACCGGTGCCGAGGGACGGCGTCTGACCGAAACGCCGTCCCGACCGGCGACAAACAGGCTTATCCGGGGCCACCCTTGCGCCCCCGCTCTCGTCTGCAGCCCAGATGCGCGATGGGTTGCGGCGTGACGACGCTCACGCGCGCCGCTTGACTTGTTACCCAGGCAGCACTGGCGCTGTTGCCGCGATAACCGCACACTGATCGCATCTGCCGCCTGCGGAGCCGGACAGGCTCTGGCGGTCCGCTGGCGGCCGTCCCAAGAACAACGAAATCAAGGAGGGGATCTGGGAAGATGGAAGGCATTTCCACATGGGCCGATGACATCAGTGCATCGGCAGCGCTTATCGTCGCTCGGGTGATTGAGTATCTGCCCAATCTCTTGGGTGCTCTGCTTCTTCTGATTATCGGCTGGATTGTCGCACGGCTGCTGCGCGCGGCAGGCGTGCGCGGCGCCCGGTGGTTCAACGCCCTGCTGCAGACACGTCTGGGCGCCGATCGGGCTCAGCACTTCGCCTTGTCCAATACGGGCGTCAGGCTGTTGGGCGACATAACGTTTTGGGTCGTCGTGCTGCTGTTCGTCACGGCCTCGACCCGCGTTCTGGGGCTGGACACCTTCACGTCCTGGCTGGATCAGATCATCGAATATCTGCCGACGCTGTTCGCCGGCGCGCTGATCATGCTGGTCGGCTACATCGTCAGCACGATCGCGCGGGATCTGACCACGGCCACCGTGCTCTCCACCGGCATTGCGCATGCCGAACTGTTCGGACGGACCGTTCAGGTCCTGGTCCTGGTCACCGCGCTGGTCCTGGGCATCAACCAGATCGGTATCGATGTCACGCTGCTGGTCGCGTTGATCGTCATCGTCGCGGCGGCTGTCGCCGGTGCCCTGGCGCTGGCGTTCGCGCTGGGCGCGGCGAGTCTGGTCGGCAATCTGATCGGCGCTCACTATCTGCAGCAGCACTATCGTCCCGGCCAGCTCGCGGTCATGGGTGATATCGAGGGCGAGATCCTGGAGCTGACGCCGGTCAGCGTCATTCTTGCCACGGGCGAGGGGCGTGTGACGGTTCCGGCCAAGGTCTTCAACGAGAGGGCCACGGCCCTGGTCAAAGGGGAGGGCCACGATGAGCAGAGCCACTGATCTGAGCATCGCCTTTGTGACCAGCGAGCCTGTAGCGGCCGCGCACGCCTTGGAACAGGTATCGCCGAGCGATGCTGCCGCGTTCATCGGCCAGCTTGAGAACCAGGCGGCTGCCACCGTTCTGGAAGAGATGCACGCCGCGCGCGCTGCCGAGATCTTGGTGCATCATGAACCGGCCCGCTCGGCCCAGGTGCTGTCGGCCATGCCCGCGCACACACGGTTGGTACTGTTGCGGACAATGCCGCCCGACGTGCGCGAAGCGATCTTGCGCGAAGCGCCTATGGGGCAGGGCGCCCTGCTCCGGCGCAATCTCGACTATGCACCGACGACGGTCGGCGCGTGGATGG
>JANQGO010000105.1 GCA_028277285.1 Alphaproteobacteria bacterium
TCGGCCGCCTCTTCGCGCGACATGCCGCCGGTTGAGGCTGCGTGGTCGCCACCGCCCTGGGCGGCATCGCGCCATGTGTCGGCGTGAACGCTGCGGTCAAGCCACGCGGTCAACAGACGCGCGCCATCGGTGTCTTGATCCTGCAGCTCGCGCAGCAGCGCCAACAACTCCGGCAACTCGAGCGTGTCGATACGCCGGCCCGCGAAGGCGCCTTGAAGCACCTCGCCGATCATGTCGCCGCTGTCGTGGTCCAGGACCATGCGCAGATAGGGGCTTTCGACTTCCGACGCCTGGCCCGGCGATTGCCGGCCGTTTGGCGACATACCGGAAAACGCGTTCTGCAGGGTGGACGCCATGCCTTGCCAGCGGATCGCAAGGGCCAACAGCACGGGCACCAGCGAGAAAGCGAGCCCATAACGACCGGTGACCAGCAGAGCAACGAACGCCACCAGCGCCAGGAAACCGACCGTGAGCTTGACGATCCGCATCAGGGTCGACGATTTGGCGTTCAGGGCGGAGGCAATAATGGCCCAGGCCAGCACCACCAGCCCGGCGCCAAGCAACAGCCAGGTCATGACTTGCCGGCGCTGTCGTGCGTCAGACGCAGTTGTTCGGCAATGCGGCGCGCTTCCGCGTTGCTCTTGCCGTGTTGCTCCAGGGCCAGGCGCCCGCCAGCCGCGAACACGGCAATCGCGGAGAGCAACGCACGCAATTGCTCGCCGCTGGTGGCATCCAACCGGCAATAGGCGCCCTTGGAAAGGCGCGCGATCTGGCGGAACGCGTTCTCGGCGATCGGCTCGGACCCTTCATGGAAGATGAAGACTGGGACGCCGCGCAGGCCGAGTTCGCCAGCCTTGTTGCAGAGGTCGTCGACATGTTCTTCGACACAATCGCCGACAAACACGAGCGCCTGTATCGGCTGCTTGGCGTTTTCGCGCAGAGCGTGTGTCAGCACGCGGCCGATCTGGGTCATGCCACCCAAACAACTGACGCTTGTCATCTTGCGGCGCAGCGTCGCGGCATCGGACGTCCATGGGCTCGCCCGGCACTCCATGAACCCGCGATAGAACACGAGCTGGACATCAAGGCCGCCGAGATCTTCGGCGGCATGGAAAAGCTCACTTTGATAGCGGCAGGCGCGGTCCCACGACGGCTGGCGGCTGGCCGTGGCGTCCATCGCGAACACCAGCCGGCCGCGCGTGCCCAAAGGGGCCTTGCGCGGTGTCGCCGCCACCTTCGTCAAGAACGCATCAACGTCGCCTGAAGAGGGCGCCGTGGGCAGTTTGTCGCGTCGTTCCGCCATCAAGAATTAGATGGTGATCCCGCGCGATAACGCAATCAAGTGATTGCTTTACTACCGCTGCTGGCGGCGCCAGCGATCGATCGTGTGCTGCATGAAATCGTCGTAGTCGTAATCATGCTGCCAGCTCTCGGAAAACGCCGCATTGCCGCTGCGTGGACGGTGTTCAGCCGCCAAATTCTCGAAGCGGACACGCATCGGCACCGATATGGCGTCACCGACGATCACAGCCTCCTGGGTTCGAAGCGCCGGCAGCACGCTGAGCAGCCCCTGGGACGTCTCGGGCAGAACCTTGGCCACGAAATGTTGATCGCGATCGTTGCTCATGCGGAACGCGATGATGGTGCCGCATTGGCTGATGATGCTGTCGGAAAGTTCGGACGGGCGCTGGCTGATTAACCCCAGGGAAACACCGTACTTGCGGCCTTCCTTGGCGATGCGCGAGATCGACTGTTTGGTCGGACCGAAACCCGCGTTGTCGCGCGCCGGCACGTAGCGATGCGCCTCCTCGCACACCAGCAGGATCGGCACGGTTTGCGGATGGGCGCTCCACAGGCTGAACTCGAAGATCGTGCGGCACATGGTCGACACGACGACGTCGACGATCTCCGATGGCACGCCGGACAGGTCCAGGATGCTGATCGGCTTGCCGTCGACCGGCATGCGCAGAAGGCGGCCCAGGACTTCGGCCAGATTGTCGGTGACGATGCGGCTTGAGAACATGAAGGCATAGCGGCGGTCGTTGCTGACACTTTCCATGCGTGCCAGCAGGCGCTGGAACGGACCGACGCTCTCGGCACGGTTGTATTGGCCCATCGCGTTGTCGATGATGCGCTTCAGTTCGCCCAGCCGGTAAGGCACCGGCGTATCGATCGTGATGTAGGACGTGTCCTCGCCCTCGGGCTGGAACATCTTCTTGGCCTCGACCAGGGCGTCTTTCAGGATGCCCATCTGCGCCTGGCGTTCGGCCCCGTCGCCGGTGCACATGATCTCGGCCGTCTCTTCAAAGTTGAGCAGCCAATAGGGCAGATAGAGGTTCGTCGTGTTGATGACCTCGGCCCATTCGCTGAACGCATCCGCATACTCGTTGTGCGGGTCCAAGAGGATGACGTGGCCGTTCTGGTTGCTCTCCAGAACCTTGCGCAGGAGAAGCGCCACCGTGCAGGACTTGCCCGAACCGGTCGATCCCAGCACGACGAAGTGCTTGCCCATCAGATCGTCGGTCATCAGGTGGGCGCCGATGGACTGGTCCTGATAGAACGTGCCGACCTGGACGTCCGGTTTGTCGGAGCGGGCATAAACGCGTCCCAGGTCCTCCGAAACCGCGATGCAAATCTCCTCGCCCAGAGACGGATAGATTGACACGCCGCGCTCGAAATTGCCGGTCACCGCACCGGTGTCGTCGAACATGATCTCGCCCATCAGGCCGACCTCGACGGCGCCACGGTCAGATCCCGTCGCGTCGGAGTTCCGTAAGCCGTTGATGATGCCGAAAACGACGGATTCCGGTGTCTGCATCTTGACCAGCGCGCCGATGCGCACCTGTGCCGCGGCCGCGCCGTCGGTGTCGTCTATGGTGCCAGTGACTTGTGATCCCGCGATACTCGAGACGTATCCAAGCCGCGCCCCACTGCTGTCCATACTGGTTCTCCTGACTCGAACCGCTACCCCAGTTCGCCGCCATACTGGCAGACTATACCCCTAAAGAGGTGTGACCTAGTGCACAACCTCGCCACTCGATAACAGGGGTGATTCAGCCCGGAAACGGCCGCCGAACAGCCAAGAAACAGCCCCTTAGGGCGGCGACAAGCACTGGGCCAGACACGCAACTTAAATGTTAAATTTATCACTTAACTATTTGAATATATTAACTTATCTGTACACGCTTAAAGTCGATACTATGTTTTCGTAGAGCCTTTTCCGGTCGATATCCGCGACGACGTCGATGGGCCCATCCGCACAGGCCTCGATCCGCGTGCGGCCTCGTGTCTCCTGGTCGTCCACATCGACCTCGACCCGGCAGCGTTCCAGGGCGAAGAGGTCGGGCCACAGCAGGTAGGCGGTCACGATGACATCGTGCAGCGGCATGGCCCGTTCGCGCCACATGCGCGCAAGGGCCCGCCCCGGCACGCCGAAACCGGCCAGACCGTCAAACCAGTGGGGTTCCGGCAAGGTCGGACGGGTGACATCCAGCGGCACCAGCACCGTCGGCGCACTGGCCGCCAAGACGATCTGTGCGGCATGCGGGTCGACATGGATGTTGAACTCGGCATGGTCGGTGATGTTGCCCGCTGCCCTGGCGCCTCCCATGATCACCAGCCGCGCCAGCTTGGCGGCGAGATCCGGACGCATGGTGAGAGCGACCGCCAGATTGGTCAGTGGCGCGATCGCCGCGAGCGTTAGCGGCGCCGAAGCCTTGTCGATCAGCTCGATCAGCTTCGTGACCGCGTGACCTGCTTGCGGCCTGCGCGCCATCTGCGGCAGCCCCGAGCCGCCCAGGCCGTCAGCGCCGTGGAAGTGCGGTATCGGCTCATGGGTTGAGAGCAAGGGCGCCGGACAACCGCTGTAGACCGGGATGTCGGACCGCCCCGCGGCCTCCACGATCCTTCGAGCGGCCGCCGTGGTGGTCTCCAGACCCAAATTGCCCGCCGCCGTGGTCAAGGCCAGCACGTTCAAGCGGTCGCTGGCGGCGAGCGCCAGGAACAGGGCGAAGGCGTCATCCTTGCCGGGATCGGTGTCAAAGATGACATCGAGGGGTTCAGCCAAAAAAATCCACTCCCCTTGCCCGCGTCGCGGCGCTAGACATGGCGTTTAACGGCCACACGCCGACCCACCGCACCGGTCCACGTAATCAGGGAAGCCAACCGATGACAACCACGAGTCTGCCCCACGCCAATTGGAGCTATCCGACCGCCATGCGCTTTGGGGCCGGAAGGATTGCCGAACTGCCGGCGATCTGCCGCGAACTCGGCATGACCCGTCCGTTGCTGGTGACCGACCCGGGCTTGGCCGATCTGCCGATGGTCAAGGACGCGATCGCCGCCAACGAGGCCGCCGGTCTGCCGACCGGCCTGTTCCGCGACATTCAACCCAACCCCGTGGGCAAGAACGTCGAGGACGGTGTCGCGGTGATGCGCGAAGGCGGTCATGACGGCGTGATCGCCTGGGGCGGCGGCAGCGGCATGGACGCGGCCAAGGCGATCGCGCTGATGGTCGGCCAGGACCGGCCGATCTGGGACTTCGAGGATCGCGAAGACTGGTGGACGCGCGCCGACGCCGATGCCATTCCGCCGATCATCGCGGTACCGACAACCGCGGGCACCGGATCGGAGGTCGGTCGCGCCTCGGTCATCACCGACAAAAGCGACAAGACCAAGAAGATTATCTTTCACCCCAAGATGCTGCCGGCCGTCGTTATCTCGGACCCTGAACTGACGGTCGGGCTGCCCGCCAACATCACCGCGTGGACCGGCATGGATGCCTTGGCGCACAACCTGGAAGCCTACAGCGCACCGGGCTACCACCCGATGGCCGACGGCATCGCGTTGGAAGGCATCCGCCTGGTCAAAGACTTCTTGCCGCGCGCGGTCGCCGACGGCGGCGATCTTGAGGCACGCGGCAACATGCTGGTCGCCGCGACCATGGGCGCGACATCGTTCCAGAAAGGCCTCGGCGCGATCCACTCGCTGTCCCATCCGATCGGCGCCTTATTCCACACCCATCATGGCCGCACTAATGCCGTAGTCATGCCGTATGTCATGGTCTTCAACCGCGACGTGGTCGCCGACCGCTATGCGGCGCTCGCCCGTTACCTGGGTCTGCCCGACCCGTCTTTCGATGCCGTCCTTACGTGGGTCCTGGATTTGCGCAACGAACTCTCCATCGATCACACTCTGCGCGATCTTGGCGTCGACGACAGCCAGACCGACGACCTGATCCGTCAGGCGGCCAACGATCCGACAGCCGGCACCAACCCGGTGCCGCTGAACCAGGACAACCTGGCCAAGGTTTTCCGGAACGCCATGGATGGAACGCTTGGCTAGCAGGTGGCTGATCGGCATCACGGCATGTCTCCTCGTGGCCGGCCAACCGGCCATGGCCGAAGACGGCGACGATGCCAACCCAACGACGGAACGGCGCGACGGCAAAGGGCCGATCATCACCGCCCAGGTCGAGAACGACTACTTCGTCTCCGAAGACGACAGCCAGTACACCCACGGCATGCGGCTGTCCTATTTCTCCGGCGCCAACGAGGTGCCGGGATTTGTCCGCAAGGGTGTTCAGGCGCTGCCCTTCTTCGACGAGTGGGGCGATCTTAGAACCAGCTTCGCCATCGGCCAGAGCATGTTCACCCCCGACGATCTCTCGGCGACCGAGGTGATCGAGGACGATCGCCCCTATGCCGGCTGGCTCTATGTCGACATCGGTGTCGAGTCGACCACGGCGGCGCGGCGCGACCTCGTGGCGCTCTCGCTCGGCGTCGTCGGACCGGCGTCTTACGCGGAGCAAGTACAGACCGAGTTTCACCGGATCATCGACGCGCCGATCGGCGAAGGCTGGGACAATCAGCTACGCAACGAACCGGCCGTCATGCTGTCCTACGAGCGGCAGTTTCACGGCTATGCGCCGATGGAGGTGGCGGGCCTTGAGATCGATGCGACGCCCAACTGGGGCTTTGCGCTCGGCAATGTCTACACCTATGCCTCGACCGGGCTGATGCTGCGGCTCGGCAGCGATCTGAGCCAGGATTTCGGCCCGCCGCTGATCCAGCCCAGCCTGCCCGGTTCCGGCTACTTCGAACGGCGCGGCTGGGACGACTTCAACTGGTACGTCTTCGGCGGCGTGCAGGGCCGCGCCGTCGCCTACAACATCTTTCTGGACGGCAACACGTTCCGTAACAGCCACCGTGTCGACAAGAAGTACCTGGTCGGCGAGTTCCAGACCGGCATCGTCGCCACCCTGGGCGACCTGCGCATGGGCTTCACCCAGATCTTCCGCTCAAAGGAGTTCGATGGTCAGGACGCGCCGGATGTCTACGGTGCGATCACCGTATCGGCTGGGTTTTAGCGCCCTACCCTTCTTCCAGTGTCATCAGCGCCGCGTTGCCGCCCGCCGCCGTCGTATCGGTTGAGACGACGCGCTCGGTCGCGAAACGGTGCAGGTAGTGCGGGCCGCCGGCTTTCGGTCCGGTACCCGACAGCCCCTCGCCGCCGAACGGCTGCGACCCGACGATCGCGCCGATCATGTTGCGGTTGACATAGATGTTGCCGACCCGGGCGCGCTCGACGATGTGGCGCGCGGTTTCGTCGATGCGCGTATGGATGCCCAGCGTCAGGCCATAGCCGGTACCATTCACCGCGTCGATCACCTGGTCGAGCTGATCGGAAGCGAAACGCACGACGTGAAGGATCGGTCCGAACACCTCGCGCTCGAGACGGTCGAGGGAGTCGATTTCGTAAGCCCGCGGCGCGACGAACGTGCCATGGCTGCAGGCGTGCGGCAACGTCGCGCGGAACAGGAGCTTGGCTTCGCGGTCCATGCGCTCGGCGTGGGCCTCCAGCATCGCCTTGGCTTCGTCGTCGATGACCGGGCCGACATCGGTGGCGATCAGACCGGGGTCGCCGATCTGCAGTTCTTCCATGGCGCCGGTCAGCATCGTGATGACGTGGTCAGCGACGTCGCGCTGCACGAACAACACCCGCAGCGCCGAACAACGCTGGCCCGCGCTGTTGACGGCGGAGCGTATGACATCGGCGACGACCTGCTCGGGCAGCGCGCTTGAATCGACGATCATCGCGTTCTGGCCGCCAGTCTCGGCGATCAGCGGCACGATCGGACCGTCACGCCCGGCGAGCGTGCGGTTGATGATGTGCGCGGTCTCCGTCGAACCGGTGAAACACACGCCGGCAATGCGGCTGTCGCCAACCAGCCGCCCGCCGATCGTCGCACCGTCGCCGGGCACCAGATGCAGGACGTCAGTCGGGATGCCGGCCTGATGTAGCAGCCGTACGGCGAAAGCACCCATCGCCGACGTCTGTTCCGCTGGTTTGGCCAGCACCGCGTTACCGGCGGCAAGGGCCGCACTCACCTGGCCGGTAAAGATCGCCAATGGGAAGTTCCACGGCGCGATACACAGGAAGACC
>JANQGO010000123.1 GCA_028277285.1 Alphaproteobacteria bacterium
GACTTATCCGCGTCACCTTGCAGGTCACGATCGAACCACGCTTCAGGCCGCTCATGGCCTCCGACATCGGGTCGGAGCCCAGTTGCTTGATGCCCAGGCTGATGCGCTCCTTCTCGGTGTCGATATCGAGCACCTTGGCGCGCACCTGGTCGCCCTTCTTGAAGTCCTGAATGGCTTCCTCGCCGGACTTCTCCCAGGAGATGTCGGACATGTGCACCATGCCGTCGAGATCGTCGCCCAGGTCGACGAACAGGCCGAACTCGGTGATGTTCTTGACCTCGCCCTCGACCTCGCTCTCGACCGGATGGCTCTCGGCAAAGTGCTCCCACGGGTTCTCCATGGTCTGCTTGATGCCGAGGCTAATGCGCCGCTTGTCCTCGTCGACATCCAGGATCTCGACTTCGACTTCCTGGCTGGTCGAGATGATCTTGCCGGGATGGACGTTCTTTTTCGTCCAGCTCATCTCCGAAACGTGGACCAGGCCCTCGATGCCGGGCTCCAGCTCCACAAAGGCGCCGTAGTCGGTGATGTTGGTGACCCGGCCGGTATAGCGCGCACCGACCGGATACTTGGCGGCAACGCCTTCCCACGGATCGGCCTCAAGCTGCTTCATGCCCAAGCTGATACGCTGGGTTTCCGGGTTGAAGCGGATGACCTGGACCTTGACGGTCTGGCCGATGCTGAGCGCCTCGGTCGGATGGTTGATGCGCCGCCACGAGATGTCGGTGACGTGCAACAGGCCGTCGACACCGCCCAGATCGACGAAGGCGCCGTAGTCGGTGATGTTCTTGACCACGCCTTCCAGCACCTGGCCCTCGGTCAGGCCGGCGATCAGCTCGGCGCGCTGGCCGGCGCGCTGATCTTCCAGCACCGAGCGGCGCGAGACCACGATATTGCCGCGCCGGCGGTCCATTTTCAGGATCCGGAACTCGTGCTCGTCGCCCATCAGGGGCGCGATGTCGCGCACCGGGCGGATATCGACCTGGCTGCCCGGCAGGAACGCCAGGGCGCCGCCCAGATCGACGGTGAAACCGCCCTTAACCCGGCTGACGATGTAGCCTTTGACGCGGTCGCTTTCGTTGAACGCGATTTCCAGCTGGTTCCACGATTCTTCGCGGCGCGCCTTCTCGCGCGACAGGACGGCCTCGCCGTTGCGGTTTTCCATCCGCTCGATGAAGACCTCGACCTCATCGCCGACATTGATGTCGGGTTTGCCGCCGGGCGGGGTGAACTCGCGCAAGGGAATGCGGCCCTCGGCCTTCAATCCCACATCAATCAGGGCGGCGTCGTTCGTGATGTCGACCACCTTACCCTTGACCACCGAGCCTTCCATGATGTCGACCCGGTCCAGGAACTCGTTAAACAGTTCCTCAAAATTCTCTTCGGTTGCGGGCACGCTTGCGCCCTCAACGACGTCGGTATTCGCCATGATGTCTCCTGTTGATTTTGGAAGCCTTCGGGCTTCCCGGCGTCGGCTTTGGATTTCACCCGTTCGGGCGAGGCCGACACCTCACCGGCCGTTTGAGGCCGGGGCTGTCACCAGCTCGTGATTGCGGCGCTTATATATAGATGAGCGGCTACGGGTTCAACCGTTGATCGACAAGGGTTAACGCGGCCTCCAGCGCCTGGTCCGCGTCCATGGCCGAGGTATCGAACAGGATGGCGTCCTCGGCCCGGCGCAGGGGCGCGGTCGCCCGCTCCGTATCCTGGTGGTCGCGGGCGGCCAGATCGGCGGCCACCCGGTCACGGTCGACGCCCGCATCGCGCTCCTTGAGCTCCAGATAGCGCCGCTCGACCCTGGCGTCCTGGTCGGCGGTGACGAAGAACTTCACCGTGGCGTCGGGACAGACGACGGTGCCGATATCGCGCCCGTCGATGACCGCGCCGGGCGGTTCGCCGGCAAATGCCCGCTGAAACGCCAGCAGCGCCTGGCGCACGTCGGGATAGGCCGCGACCTTGGACGCCGCCTTGCCGACCGCCTCTTGGCGCAGGTTATCGCGGTCGAGATCGCGCGGGTCGAGGGCGCGGGCACAAGCCGCCGCCGCGTCGGCATCGGCGGGGTCGCCGCCCTCGGCCAACAGCCTGGCGGCGGTCGCGCGGTAAAGCATGCCGCTGTCCAGGTGCCTGAGGCCCAAGCGTTCGGCCAGGCCGCGCGCCAGCGTCCCCTTGCCGGCGGCGGTTGGACCGTCGATCGCAATGACGAGCGGCGCGGTCACGGTTCGAACCGCGCGCCCAACCCGGTCATCAGGTTCAGGAAGTCGGGGAAGCTGGTCGCGATCGGCGCCGCGTCGTCGATGGTCACCGGCCGTTCGGCGGCAAGCCCCAGCACCAGGAAACTCATGGCGATGCGATGATCCAGGTGGGTCGCGACCGGCGTGTTGTTGCCGCCGGGAACGCGGCCGGCGCAGCCATCGATGATCAAGCCGTCGGCAAGCTCCTCGACCCCGACTCCGGCCGCCTTCAAGCCGGTTGCCATCGCCGACAGGCGGTCGCTTTCCTTGACCCGCAATTCTTCAAGACCGCGCATGACCGTGCGTCCCCGCGCGGCCGACGCGGCGACCGCCAGGATCGGGTATTCGTCGATCATGGTCGGCGCGCGGTCGGGCGGCACCTCGACGCCGGCGAGTTCGTGACCCCTGACCCGAACATCGGCGACCGGTTCGCCACCTTCCTCGCGCTGGTTCTCCAGGGTGAGAACAGCGCCCATTTCCTGGAGCGTCGTGATCAACCCCGCACGCAACGGATTGACGCCGACACCCGTGACCGTGACCTCGGCGCCGGGCAAGAGCGCGGCGGCAACCAGAGGAAACGCCGCCGACGAGGGATCGCCCGGCACCGCGATGGTGGCCGGCGTCAGCTCCGGCTGTCCGGCGACCGTGATGACAAGAGCCCCGTCGTCGCGCGGCGCGACCCGCACATCGCCGCCAAAGGCGCGCACCATGCGCTCGGTATGGTCGCGGCTGGCAGCCGTCTCGATCACGGAGGTTTCGCCGGGCGCGTGCAGGCCGGCCAGCAGCACGGCCGACTTGATCTGTGCTGACGCGACCGGCGTTTCATAGGTGATCGGCAAAAGACACTCCCTGCCCTTTACCGTCATGGGCAGGCGGTCGCCGTCGCGGCCCTCGAAGGTCGCGCCCATCGCCTCAAGCGGCCGCGCAATGCGGCCCATGGGCCGCTTACGCAGCGAGGCGTCGCCGGTGAAGACCGTGCTGAATGGGTGGCCGGCCGCCAACCCCATCAGCAGACGCACGCCGGTGCCGGAGTTGCCGAGGTCGATGACATCATCGGGCTGTTTCAGACCGCCCACGCCGCGCCCCCAGACGTGCCAGACGCCGTCGTCGTCACGTTCAACCTCGGCACCGAAGGCGCGCATCGCCTCGGCGGTGGCCAAAACGTCCTCGCCTTCCAACAGGCCGCTCACCACTGTCTCGCCAACGGTCAGGCCGCCCAGCATCAAGGCACGGTGCGAAATCGACTTGTCGCCGGGCACGGCAACGACGCCCGACAGGCCGTCGGCCGGGTGTGCCCGAATGGCCGATTTCAACGGTGGCGATGGCTGGTTCATGGCGGCCTTCTAGCACGGGCCGCCTTGATCTTGTAATCGCTTCATCGATGCCGCGATTTTGATTTTGACAGCCGACCCGCAAATGGATATTGGGCCGCTCCAATCTTTCGATACGGCCGGTTCGGGAGGTACCGCAGTGGCGAAACCTGAGTGGGGAACCAAACGTGTGTGCCAGAGTTGTGGCGCAAAGTTCTACGACATGTTGCGTGATCCGATCGTCTGCCCGAAATGCGGCACCGTCTTCGAGCCGGAGGTCAAACAGCGCAAGACCCGCACACCCAAGGCCGAGGCGGCTGTCGCCGCCGCCGCGCCCGAGGCGGCCAAGAAAGAAGAGGCCACCGAGGAAGTCGAGGGCCTGGAGATCGAGGCGGTCGACGACATCGAAGATGACGACGACGAAAGCGATGCCGGTCTGCTAAGCGATGATGACGACGACGAGGACAACCTCGACGATGTCGGAATCGGCGGCGGCGGCGGTGCCAGCGAGGAAGAGGAAGACACCTGAGGCACGAGGTGTGACAGTTGTACCTTGAACCCGCGCCATTGCGGGCCTAGTTTCCTGCAGCCGTGCCCCACCGCGGCCGTTTGACCATCAGAATACGGGGCCGTAGCTCAGTTGGGAGAGCGCTTGAATGGCATTCAAGAGGTCAGGGGTTCGACTCCCCTCGGCTCCACCATTCCCCTGTTTGCTAGATCTTTTTGTAAGGTGCCGAAGAGGCCGGGTTCAGGTGCAGTGGGCTGACGACGCCCGCGCCGCTAGCTCCGGCACGATGGCGCGCCGCCCAGATAAGCCAGGGCGTCGTCGATGCCGTTGAGGTCCAGGTCGACCTCCAGGATTTTGGAGTAGGTCAGAATCTCGACCCTCACCCGCTCGCTCGAAGCGAGGTTCGTCAGCAGGGATCCGGCCAGACTGACGGTCGCGTTCTCCTGATCGGCCTGCGAGGCCAGGTAGAGCTTCGATGCGGCGCCGGAATCGATCTGATACTGATAACCTCGCGGCGTTTCGGGAACGGCGATCTGGAGCTGATCGTTGTAGAGCCTGATCGCCGCGTAGCGCTGGTGGACGGCAAGGCACTGGGTCTGGGACGACGTCGACGCGTGGTTGCGCACGACCGTCCAGTTGCCAAAGGTCGCGACTTCCGACCACGCATCGGCCCGGGCACCAGGGGCGGCGGCCAGACCGGTCGCCATGGCGGCAAGGCAAGCGGCGGTCACCGGCAGCAAACGACGTCGCGCGGAGCGTTTGATAACCGGTCGTAGACGCGCGCCCGTGGACCTGACCATGCGGAAACCCGATCGATGTCACACCACAGACATCGCAAGATCTCGCGCGACGTCTGCTTCCGCACTCTTAATAACCCAACCGATCGATAGAATGAATACGACTGCCACGAAATAGCAGATCAGCACCCACTTATGGATACATATCCAATAGTGTTATAGTGGACAGTGTTGTTGCTCTCACAACATGATGCGCTTTCAGATCTTCACCACACTACATTTGTGGTACTTGCGCATCGATATGCGTGACCTCCTGGTTACGTTAAGCGCGTCAACCGCCGTCTTTTGCCGGCCGGAATCGGGTCAGCGCAAAAGATGACGCATCACTTCCGTGACGGACGTCACGCGGTCCTGGCCGGTGCGGCGGCGCTCCGACGGGTTGACCTGCGCCGGAACGTCGATGCCGGTGCGTCCGGAGACGGGCATCGTGGCATGGGGTTTGCCGGCGGTTTGGCGCGAAGACGTGCGATCCATGACTTCCTCCTACATGAGAGAACGCGCCAGGCGTCGTGCCCGGCTGGAGGAAATCTGGTGTCTAGGTGTTTCAGGGCTGTTGGTGCCCCGGGGCTTTGCCGGTTTCAGTTCGGTAACAGTCGGGAACGGGGGACCTGATCAAGCTGATCTCCCTTACCGGTCGTAGCGCATGACGTCGCCACCTTTCATGACCAGACGCACATCGCGGGTCACGGTAATGTCGGCGAGCGGATCGTCGGCAAAGCCAATGATGTCGGCATACTTGCCCTCGTCGATGGACCCCAAATCGGCCTCACGGCGCAACATGGTCGCCGCCCCCAGCGTCGCCGCATGGACGGCCTCATGGGGCGTGAAACCCGCCCCCTCGACCATGCGCACGAGTTCCTGCGTGTTGTCGCCGTGGTGGTTACCGGGCGTGCCGGCATCGGTGCCCATGGCGACCGGCACGCCGAGGCGTTTGGCAAGGTCCATGTTCTTGAGGTGGATGTCGTCGGTCGCCAGATAGCGCTCCTTGATATGGGGCGTCAGCGAGGCGCTGATCTCGTTATCGGCCAGCATGGCCGAGGTGGTGCAAGTCGTCGGCACCAGATAAGTGCCCTTCTCCGCCATCACGCCGTAGACCTCTTCGTTGCCGAAGGTGCCGTGCTCGACGCTGCGGCAGCCGGCCAGCGCGGCGTTCTTGATGCCGTCGGTGGCATGGGCGTGGGCCGCGCAGTGTTTGAAGTTCTCCTCGGCGACGGCGACCGCGGCCTTGAGCTCCTCCAGCGTGAACTGGATGGCGCGCGCGTCCTCGTATTCCGACGACGTCATCGCGCCCGTCGCCATGACCTTGATCAGATCGGCGCCGTGGGCGAGCTGTTTTCTGGCCGCCGCGCGCACCTGTTCCGGCCCGTCCGCGACCTCGTACATTCCGGGGAAGTAGGCGGTCGTCGCCGTCGTGATCGACAACAGCCGCCCGGCGCAGAACAGACGCGGTCCCGGGATCTGGCCGCTGTTGATTGCGCTTCTGACGGCGATCTCGTGATAGTCCCAGCCGCCGACATCGCGCGCCGTCGTGATGCCGCCCATCAGCGTGCGCTTGGCCGCCTCGGCCGCATAGATCGCGATCTCGCCGGGCAGCTTCCCGTTCCACACGTTGTTGCGATAGGCCGCGTGGGTCGGCGAACACAGGTGAACGTGGCAGTCGATAAAGCCAGGCAGCAGATAGGCGCCCTCGACATCGGTCACCATGTCGTCGCCGGACGGTTTCGCGCCGTCGGAAATCGACGCGATGCGCCCGGCTTCAATCCGAATATCGCCGCGCCGGTAAGCGCCCGCCGCGACGTCATAGATCGACCCGCCCCTCAGCCATTGAGTCATGTGCCCACTTCCATTCCAGGGATTGCCCGCGCAGTCTGAGCCGGAACTTGAAAGAGCGCCCGGCATCGAAGCGGCCGAAAGCTTATCTTGCGGCGGTTGTGCTGTATAGTCGCAACGCAACCGCATCGGCACCGATACCATGGCCGACGCCGCGACCGCATCATCGTCGCTTTCAACACCCGCGTGGTCCAGGCACAGCCCCAGGGCGCGTGACCGCGCCGGGCCGCATTGGTGCTGGGTCAGCACGACAGCGAAGCGTGGTCGAACCGAGGCGCATTGCGCTGGTGAGCCGTGAGGAGATCGGCGACCGCCATGCAGTCTTTTGGAGAGAACATTTGGACGATGAAGGGCGACGACGTGCGCATGTTCGGCATCGTGCCGTTCGCGACGCGGATGACGGTCGTCCGGCTGCAATCGGGCGGCATGTGGCTTCACTCTCCCGTGCCGCCGACACCGGAACGTCGCCGCGCCGTCGACGAGCTGGGCCCGGTCGCCCATCTGGTTGCGCCCAACAAGATCCACAGCCTCGGCATCGAGCCTTGGAAGGCGCTCTACCCTTCGGCGACGGTTTGGGCCTCGCCAGGGTTCAACACACGTCATCCCGACATCGCCGTCGACGCCGTGCTAACGAACGGCGTTGAAGCCACATGGAGCGACGAGATCGATCATCGCGTAATCGATGGCCATGCGGTTCTGGACGAGGTCGCCTTTCTGCACAAACCCTCCAAGACGCTCATCATCACGGATTTCATCCAGAAACATGACGCGGCCGGTGAGTCGTGGCTGTGGCGCGGCATCAAGCGCATCGCGCGTATCCTGGGCAGGGGCGGCGGCGTTCCCCCTGACATCAAGCTCAGCATACGCGACAAGGCCGCGATGCGGCGCAGCGTTGACACGATACTGGGCTGGGATTTTGACAATCTCATCATTGCAAGT
>JANQGO010000211.1 GCA_028277285.1 Alphaproteobacteria bacterium
CGCCAGTTCATGACCACGACGGGGCCGTTCGCGCTGTTCGACGCGCCGTGGACGCCGATCTATCTGCTGGTCATCTTTCTGTTCCACCCGCTTCTGGGGTTCGTCGCGCTGTCGAGCGCGCTGCTTCTGTTCGCGCTGGCGCTGATCAACGAAATTCGCACCAGACCGCCGATCGACGAGGCCGGCATGCACGCGGCCGCCGCGGAGATGTTCGCCCAGTCCAGCCTGCGCAACGCCGAAGCCATCCAGGCCATGGGCATGATGCCGGCGCTGCGCGGCATGTGGCGCGGCCGCCATCAGACATCGCTTCACCTGCAAAGCGTTGCCAGCGATCGCAGCGGCACGATAAGCGCGATGTCAAAGTCGATCCGCCTGATCGCGCAGCTCGCCATCCTGGGAACCGGCGCCTATCTCGCCATCATGCAGATCATTACGCCCGGCGTGATGATCGCCGCGTCCATTATCATGGCCCGCGCCCTGCAGCCGGTGGAGCAGGCGATCGGCAACTGGCGCGGCTTCGTCTCGGCACGTCAATCTTATGGCCGCCTGAAGCACCTTCTGGCCAGTGTCGGCGACCAGCCAGAGCGCATGCGCCTGCCCAAGCCGCGCGGCGCCGTGAGGTTGGATCGCGTCGTGGCGGTGCCGCCGGGCGCCAGCGAACCGTCGTTGAAACGAATCAGTTTTGATCTGCAGCCGGGAACGGCGGTCGGCGTCATCGGTCCGACCGGCGCCGGCAAGTCCAGCCTGGCGCGCATCCTGGTCGGCGTCTGGCAGCCCTATGACGGAACGGTGCGGCTGGACGGCGCGGAACTCTCGAACTATCGCCCCGACGAATTGGGAAGCTACATCGGTTATCTGCCGCAGGACGTCGAGCTGTTCGACGGCACCATCGGCCATAACATCGCACGCTTCGGCGAGGATGCGACGCCGGAGGAGATCGTCGCGGCGGCAAGGCTTGCCAATGTCCACGACATGATCCTGCATCTGCCCGAAGGTTATGACACATCGATCGGCGAAGGCGGCAGGCGCTTGTCAGGCGGCCAGCGCCAGCGCATCGCGCTGGCCCGTGCGCTTTTCCGCGAACCCTCGCTGATCGTGCTCGACGAACCCAATGCCAGCCTCGACGCCGATGGCGACAAGGCGTTGAGCGACGCCATCGTGACCATGAAGCAGCGCGGCAAGACGGTCGTCGTCATGGCGCACAGGCCAAGTGCGATCGCCGCCGTCGATCAGCTCATCATGATGCGCGACGGGCAGATCGAGACCTACGGCGACAAGCAGGACGTCCTGCGCAAGGTCATGGTCCGGCGGACCGAAGAGGTGCAACTGGAGGACGCGTCATGAGCATGACGCTGATCGGAGCGGACGGTCGAGAGGTCGTACCGGCAAAGCGCTCGTCGGCGCGCCGTTACATCGTGCTGGGTCTTGTCGTCGTCGTCATCCTGTTCGGCGGCATCGGTACCTGGGCGGCGACAGCCCCCCTGTCGAGCGCAGCGATCGCGCCCGGTGTGGTGGCGGTCGACACGAACTGGCGCACCATCCAGCATCTGGAGGGCGGCATTGTCGCCGAGATCTTCGTGCGCGACGGCGATCATGTCGAAAAAGGCGATCTGCTGCTGCGTCTTGAGGCGACAAGGGCGGAAGCCTCGATCACGATCATCGAAGGCCAACTCGACCTGGCGCTCGCCACCGAGGCACGGCTGATTGCCGAACGCGACGGCGCCGATCAGATCAGCTTCCCCGCAGCGCTGACGGAACGGCACGGCCAACCGGAAGTCGCCATGATCATGTCCGGCCAGGAACTATTGTTCATCGCCAGACGCGATAGCCTGGCCGGGCAAATCAGCATCTTGAACCAGCGCATCGGTCAGTTACGCAACCAGATTGAAGGGCTGCAGGTGCAGCAATCGGCGAGCTACGGCCAGATCGCGCTGATCGAGCAGGAGCTGGAAGGCCTGCGCCAGCTCTATGAAGAAGGCTACGTCACACGCAGCCGCATTCTGGCGCTGGAGCGCGAGTCCGAGCGCCTGCGCGGCGAACGCGGTGAAGATCTGGCGGCGATCGCGGAAGCCGAGGCCGCCATCGGCGAAGCGTCGCTGCAGATCCTGCAACTTGAGAAGGACCTGCGCGAGAAAGTCGTCGCCGAGCTGCGCGACGTCCAGTCAGAGATCTTCGATCTGGAGCAAAGGCAGATCGGCGCCGCGGACATCCTGAACCGCATCGACGTTCGCGCCCCGGCCAGCGGCACGGTTCTGGGCTTGAACGCCCACACCGTGGGTGGCGTCATCTCGCCAGGAGACGACATCATGAACATCGTGCCGGAGGATGATCCGCTGATCATCGTCGCGCGCGTGCAGCCCAACGACATTGAGAACGTCATCACCGGTCAAACGGCCGAGGTCAGGTTCTCCGGCCTCAGCCAACGCGATACGCCAACGCTGAACGGCCACGTGCTGACCATCTCCGCCGATCGCCTGACCGATCAGCAGCGCAGCGAGGACTACTACGAGGCCCGCGTCGTCATCCCGCAAGACGAGATCGAGCGGCTGAACGACGTCGAGCTCGTGCCCGGCATGCCCGCTGAAGTGATGATCCTAACCGGCGAGCGCACGGCGCTGAACTACATCCTGGAACCGATCCAGGCCGGACTGAACCGTTCGTTCCGGGAGTAGCGTGTCTAACGCTCGGGAATGCCCGCCCGGACCAAGGCCGCCGTCAGCTGATCCCAGTCCTCCGGGTTGCTATAGGGCTGCGCGTCTTCGATGCCGCTTATGGTGAGGTCCGGCGACAGGGCCAACGCCTCGGCGGCGGCGGCCGCAGCGTCTTCGGGACGGCCGGCCCGGTCATAGACGAAGGCCAGGTTGACCAGCGTCCAGGCGCGGCGGTTGTCGTTCTCGGCCCGGCTGACCGCATCGAGCGCCCATTCGACGGCCTGGTCCACATCGCCCTTGAACGCGTAATCGCGCGAGAGATAGAGCGAGTACCAGCTTGGATAAACCGGGTTGATCAGCATCGCCCGGTCGATCAGCTCGATCGACTTGTCGTATTGCCGGTTGAACGAGGCGACGAACCCGGCCAGCGCCAGGACGAACGAGTTGTTGGGGTCAAGTTCGGTCGCGCTTGACGTCTTCTCCATCGCCGCTTCGTAGCGGCCGGCGACCTGATCGATGTAGGCGTTCAGAATGTCCAGCTCGGCCCGTTCGGCGTCGGATGTCTGTTCGTCCAATGCCGCGGCCTGCTCAAGAAGATCCGCGGCTTTTTGCAGCGACACCGTGGGGTCCTCGCTATAGCCCCATTGGGCGTCGCGGATATAGGTACGCGCCTCCAGCAGGTAGGCCTCGCGGTAACGGGGATCGAGCGCCAGAACCTCCTTGATCAACCGCCGCGCTTCCATCGATCCCTGCCGGCTGTATTTGCTGAACTCGGTCTCGGCCTTCATGAGCGCCAGATAGGCATCGACGTTATCGGTACTGGCACCACGAACGGCCGCCTGATAGCCCTCGGTCAACTGGACCTGCAGTGACACCAGCACCCTGAGCGCGATCTCGTCTTGAAGACTGAACAGATCGCCGACATGCCGGTCGTAGCGGCCGGTCCAGAGGTTTTCGCCACGCAAGGTATCCGCGAGTTCAACCAGGATGCGCGCATTGTCGCCGGAGAGCTGCACGGTGCCGTCGACGACATAGGCGACGTTCAGATCCTGCCCGACCTGACGGACATCGACCGGCTGGTCCTTGTAGCTGTTGATGGAATTTCGCGAGATCACGAAGATCTCGGGCACGTCCGCCAGCGCGCTGATGATCGATGCCGTCATGCCGTCGGCGATCATGTTGCCCTCGTCGCTCATCGAGAGGTTGTCGAACGGCAAGACGGCGATCGAGGGCCGGTTTGGGAATCGATCCGTCAGTGTTTCCGGTATGACCGTGGCCTGATTCCGGTTCAGGAACATCCAAGTGCCGCCGGCACCGACAAGTATCAATACAAGCGCTGCGGCGGCGGCCAACAGCGTCGTCCGTTTGATCTGGCGTTTGGACCTGACCTTTGGCGGCGCATCGACGAATGCCGCGGCCTTTTCATCCAACACGACGTCATAAACGGCATCGGGCTCGGGATGGATCTTGACCCGGCGCTCAACGATCTTGTCGAAGTTCAGATCGGCGGCGGGCGTGATGTCGTCATGCACCAGGCCCGAAATGCAGACACCGCCCAGAAAGGCGAGTTCGGAAAGGCCGCCGGCGACACTCTCGGTCCCGCCCGGCGCTCCGGTATCGGCCTCGGGATCGGTCACCGCCTCGATGCCGATCCGGTAGTGGATCTGCCGATCCTCGCGCCGTTTCTTGTTGCGCTCGCGCATCGCGATCTGCATGTCGATCGCGAAGGCGACCGCCTGCATGCAGGTATCGAAGGCGATCACCAGGCGATCGTCGACCGCCTTGATGATCGAGCCCCTGTGACGGGCAAGCCGGATGTCGACAATCTCGGCGCGGATCCGCTTCAGCGATGCGGCCGCGCGCGTCTCGTCCATCCGCATCAGGCGCGAATATCCAACAATCGCGGTCGACAAAATGGCCGAATACTGGGTCATAAAGGCTCCGTGGCGCGGGAGATTATCGGAGCCGCCAGGATTAATCCACGCAGGCGGAATGCCGCGGCCGAACGGGATTCCTCGGAACAAATCTCCGAGGGAATAGCCCGATCACGCCAACCCCGACTTGTACCCGACATCGACACCTGAAAAACTGGCCCTCACCGCTGCAACCCAGGACTGGCGTGTGACCGACGTCCCACCGCACCAGCAAGACAGACGCTCCCTCCTGCCCTGGCCCGACGCCTATCGGGATCTGGAGCCTGTACTGCGTCGCGAATGGGGTGTCGAGGGTGAAATCTACCTGAACCGCCAGCTCAGCGGTAAATCGGGCGCCCTGGTGTTCGCCGCTGATCTGACCGGCAAGGACTTCGCCGGTCAGGCCATTTTGAAACTTGATCGAACCGCCGGCAGCGACTGGTCGGAGGCACAGGAGTTCGAGCGCCACCGCCGCGCCTTTGAGGTCAACCCCGACTACGCCGCCGCGCACCTGCCGCGCATCGTTCATGCGATGCATAGCGGCGACGACGTCGCCATTCTCTCCACAATTGCCGGCCGCGGGCTGGAGTACGCCCTGCCGTGGGCCGAATGCGCCTGGATGCCGCAGTTGAACGTCGCCGGGCGCCTGGCCGATGACCTTCTGGAGTGCTGGAACGAGAACGCCTTTCTTGACCCGGCCATGCTGGAGCCACGGGACCTGTTGCGATCGTGGCTCGGTCACCGGCTGGACCCCAGCGATGGCGGCCGGATACACGACTTCATCGGTTCAACCTGCGGGGTGCCCGCCCTGACGCCCGCCCTCTCCTTCGAGGGAGAATGGCGCCCCAATCCCCTGGCGTTCGCGGAGAAGGTGATCGACATCGGTTCGTCGACGCTGTTGCGCGCGATCCGCGGCAACGTCCATGGCGACCTCCATGGTTACAACGTGCTGGTCCATCGTCAGGCCGAAGTGAAGCCGGAATACTACCTGATCGATCTGGACCTCTATCGCGACGACGGTTTCCTGTTCTTCGATCACGCCTATTTCGAGCTGACCTACCTGGTCGGCGAACGCCAATCCATCGAACCGAGCCGCTGGAAGTCGATCCTGAACACGCTCAGTCCACGGGCCTACATGCAGGAAGAAGATGTCGTCACCGGTGATGACGTCGGCATGCTGCAGCTGGTCAACGACATGCGCGAGAAGGTGAGGACCTGGATCGACCGGCACGAGCCCAACCGGCTTTCCTACATGGAAAGCCAGTGTCTCATGGGTCGCATTGCCGCCGGCTTGGCGTTGACGCACCAGACGCGCTCCAACGCCGCGCGGGCGATGTCATTCCTCTATGCCGCGACCAGCCTGCAGGACTTCCTGACGCTGCACGACGTCGATTGGCCGAAGAACGGGCCGGCGTTCTCCTATGACCATACAAGCGATGCGGCGAGCAAGGTGGCCACGCCCGCGGTCCCCACCGCCGAGACGTACACCGCGCCATCGCCGGCTTCCGGCGCCGTCTCCGCCGACATCGACGGCGCCCACCCGGCCAAGCCGTCGATCGCCGTCCTGGCGTTCGAGAATCACAGCGACGATCCCGACCAAACCTACTTTGCCGAAGGCATAGCCGGCGAAATCATCGCTGACCTGTCGCGTATCGACTGGCTGATGGTGATCGCGCGGTCGACCAGCTTCGTCTATCGCGGCCAGCACCCGGACCCCCGCCAGGTTGGCCGCGAACTGGATGTGCAGTATGTGGTCGAGGGCAGCATTCGCAAGGAAGGCCGGAAGCTCGACATTACGGCCCACCTCATCGAGACCGCGACGGCCACCGAACTCTGGGCCAACCGATACACGATGGACATGGATGTCGAGGACGTGATCGCCGCCGAAGAGGATATCGCGGCCACCATCGTCGCCACCGTCGGCATGGAGGTGAACGAGAGCGAGAGCAAGCGCGCCCTGCGCAAGCCGCCGGAGAACCTCGACGCCTGGGATCTTTACCTGCGCGCCAGTTGGTACTTCTATCAACTGAACGAGGAAGGCTCGCGCATGGCCTACAAGCTATCGCTCATGGCGATTGAGAAGGCGCCGAACTATGCGCCACCCTATGCCCAGATTGCACTCATCGAGGCGCGCGCCTTTTTCTGGCTGCAGACCGATGACCCCGAAGGGTCGTTGAAACGCGCGCACGAGGCCGCCACCAAAGCGGTTTCGTTGGATCCCGGCAGCAGCGCGGCACACTATGCGTTGTCCCGGACCTATACACTGCGCGGCAATCGCAACCGCGCGATCGCCGAAGCCGAGACGTCGATCGCGCTCAACCCCAACTCCCAGAGGGGCCATTACTTCCTGGCGCTTGCCTTGATTTGGGACGCCCAACTGACCGAGGCGGTTCCGCATATCGATATCTCGATTGATCTGAGTCCCAAAGGCCCCTTGTTGCCATTTAAGCTGGCGACGAAAGCCGCCGTCCTGGCCTTTCTGGAGCGGGGCAAGGAAGCCGAAGCGATTGCCCGCGAGGCCTTGAGTCACCGGGATAATCTTGCCGGTCTCTACATGGTTCTGGCCCTTGTCCTGGCCAAACAGGATCGCATCGATGAAGCACAAGCGGCTGCCAAAACCGCGATTGCAATGCGGCCGGAACTGAGTATCGAGAAGATGTCAGTACTGGGACGCGCCATGGACGCCGATCTGTGGTCGCTCAGCCTCGCGTTGCTGCGGAAGGCCGGATTTCCTGAGAGCTAACCGTCGCGCCGCGAGGTCTCGTAAGCGGCGGACATTTCGTAGTAGTCGTCAAATCCGATGCGCCTGCGGAGCTCGTCAAACCCCATTAGCCGCCGGTGGCGCGGTTGACCGTCCGCCATGTCGGCGAGCGTCTCGAGCATCGCTTGCATGCTGGCTGCCATCAGGCTCAACGGATAGACGGCCAGACGGTAGCCGATGTCGTAGAGCTCGTCGGGCGGCAGGTCCGGCGTGTGGCCGCCTTCGATGATGTTCGCCATCTTCGGCAAGGGCAGGTTGTCGCAGATGGCGCGCATCTCGGCCTCGTCCTTCGGCGCTTCGACGAACAGGATGTCGGCACCCAGTTGGGCGAAGACTTCGGCGCGGTGCAGGGCTTCGCTCAGGCCGTGCGTCTCGCGTGCGTCGGTGCGCGCCAGAATCAAGATGTCGGCGCCGGCGTCGCGCGCATCGATGGCCGCGCGGATCCGGTCAAACGCCTCCTCGCGCCCGACCACCTCCTTGCCCGGCGTATGGCCGCAGCGTTTGGGGGCAAGCTGATCCTCGATCATGACCGCGGCGCCGCCGGCCGCCGCCGCACCCCGCACCGTGCGCCGCACATTCATTGCGTTGCCATAGCCGGTGTCGCCGTCGACGATCAACGGGATCGAGATGGCTTCGCGAATGTTCCGGACCTGGTCGATGACCTCGCCATAGCTCATCAGGCCCAGGTCAGGTTCGCCGATACGGCTGGCCGACGCGGCGAAGCCCGACATGAACGTCACGTCGAACCCCGCCTGTTCGATCAGCTTGGCCGACAACGCGTCAAAGCAGCAGGGGGTGGTGAACAGGCGGTCCTGGTCCATGAGCGAACGAAGGTGGTTGGCAGGCGTCATGACGTCCTCATCAAGAAGGGTCCCATACCGGCCGTCCGGCGTAAGCGGGCGGGCTGCCGGGATCAAGTCAGGATTTTGCCGGCACGATCAATTCATCCGCCTTGGGCAAGGCGAAGTGCGCCCGGCAGGCGGCGGCGAAAGCCTCGACCAGGCGGCGCGGTTTGCCGCTCTGAAGGCCCAGGACCAGCCTGAGCGGCGGCGCCGATGAACGGATGGGTATCGCGGCCACGGCCGCGCCCGCATAGCTCACGTCGGTTGCCGGGCGCATGTTGAGGACAGCGCCCCCGACGCCGGCGCCTACCAGGCTTCGCACCATCTCCGTGGTCGAGGCAGCCGCGACGAAGTCGGCCGCCACGCCGTTGTTCTCAAGCAGCGCGCGATAGTATTCGCTGGTGAACGGCAGATCGAGCAGCACCAGGGGCAGGCCGGCCATGTCGGCGAAGGTAACGGCGCGTTTCTTCGCCAGTTGATGGTCACGGGATACCAGCAGATAAGGCGGCGCCTCGATCAAGGTCTCCCATTCGATGCCCGGCCGCACGTTCTCCGCGACAAAGACGATCACCTCGTACGTCCCGTCCAGCAAACCGGCCTGCGCGCCCTCGTTGTCGCATTCGACGAAACGGACCCGGACATCCGGATGGTCGCGGATCAGCGGGCCGACAATGGCCGGCATGAAGGCCGGCGCGACCGGCGCGTAGTAGCCGACCGACAGCTTGCCCGACAGCGCCGTGCGCAGTTCGGTCCCTTCCAGCATCAGGTTTTGGTACTCGTCCAGCAGATGGCGGATCTTGCGCATCAGCTCGAAACCGGCGGCCGTCGGTTTGACGCCCTTGGCCGGATAGCGCTCCAGGAGTTTCAGCTCGAACGCCTGCTCGACCTGCTCGACGGCGTTCGCGACGGCTGACGGAACCACATGAAGCTCGGCCGCGGCCCGCGCGATCGACCGGTGCTCGGCGGCGGCGAGAAAGTACGAGAGCGCCTTGATCGACAAACGCATCGGAGGTTTTCTCGATCCTATAAGTCGGACTTCTCGCTGTTATTGACCACAAACATCAATTTTTCAATTCTTTGTCACGCCGCGTAGTCTTGCGCGGTCGAACAGCCGGGACGCGATCATGAGCCTCCAGGACACCGCCGGCCAACAACGCCGTGGCGTGTTTGCCAGCCAGTGGCACTACCGCCCCGAGGTGCCGATCCAGGTCTCGCCCCTGTTTGCCTGGCCGCCGGAGCCGCGGAAGATCGCGCGCTGGGTCTGGGGTTCCTGGTTTGTCATCACCGAACGATCGATCCTGGTCATCGTCGCGCTGTTGTGCTGGTACTTTGTCCAGCCGCCGCTGTCGGAGACGCGCGACCTGGCGCCCGGCTGGATCGCCGAGATCTATCTGCGCAACCTCGCGCTCATGATCATCGTCGCCGGCGGCCTCCATCTTTTCTTCCATACCTTCCGCCGCCAGGGCGACCGGCTGCGCTATGACGCGCGGGACCTCGCCGGCAACAAGCGCGGGTTCACGTTGGGCAGCCAGTTGCGCGACAACATGTTCTGGACGCTGACCAGCGGCGTCGCCGTCTGGACCGCCTATGAAGTCCTGCTGTTCTGGGCGATGGCGAACGGTTATGCGCCCGTGCTCCTATGGGATGACAGTCCGGTCTGGTTCGTCGCCCTGTTCTTCCTGACGCCGATCTGGATCTCGTTTCACTTCTATTGGGTGCACCGCTGGCTGCACTGGCCGCCGCTCTACAAACGCGCCCATGCGCTGCACCACCGCAACATCAATGTCGGCCCGTGGTCGGGCCTCTCCATGCATCCGATCGAGCACGTCATCTTCTTCTCCTCGATCCTCGTCCATTTCGTTGTCGCCGCGCATCCCATCCACATCCTGTTCCACATGCAGCATCAGGCCCTGACCGCGGCGACGTCCCACACCGGCTTCGAGGGTCTGACAGTCAAGGACAAGAACCGCCTGGCGCTCGGCACCTTCCACCATCAGATGCACCACCGCTATTTCCGCTGTAACTACGGCAACTTGGAAATGCCGTGGGACAAGTGGTTCGGCTCGTTCCACGACGGCACCGAGACCGCGCACGAGCGCATGAAACAGAGCTGGCGCAAGTCCGCGTCAATCCGCTAGGTCTTGCCTCGAGCCTAAGGCCTGGGGCCGGCAGCGTCGTCGCGCGTCAGCAGGGCGGCGCGCGCCTGTTGGCGAACGCAACAGCCTTTTGCCGAGACCTGTCTGCCACGGTAGATGCCCTATCCGCCGTAATCGCAGGAAACAGTGATTCCCGGCAATCTCGCCGCAAAGACGTCCCGCCCGCCCATCGTCAAAACCAATCAAACGTTCTGAAAAATCAATCGTATGTTGGATCTGGAAGCATCGTTTAAGGACCAGCGCGCCCGTCGCGCGATCCGCTTTCACCGCCATGGAATGCCTGACGATGGTTCCTATCCCTTCACCACTTACGTCGATTGCGCCGTGGAAGCGGCTCCTGGGGTTAAGCGCCGCGATGGTGCTCATGATCACCGCTGCCGCACTGCCGGCAGCCGCGCAGGAGACGTCCAGCGAGACGACAAACGAACGACCGCCGCGCAGCAGCGCCGCGCAAGCCTGGTTCGACGATCGGACCAAGATCGCCATCGGTGCGGCCGGTCTCTACCGACCGGAGTTCGAAGGCTCCGACAGCTACGAACTTCAGCCATTTCCTCTGGTCAGCATCCGCAACCTCTATGGCCTCAATGTCGAGAATCTCGGCGCCTCATACGATCTCCTCGCCATTCGGCCCGACGACCGGGATTGGGAGGTGCGTCTGGGCCCGGCGCTCTCGCTCGATCTTGGACGCGACCAGGACGATAGCGAGTTTCTCGATGGGCTGGGCGACGTCGACACCAGCGTCCTGGGCGGCGCGTTTGTCTCGGCGCGCTACGGCCCGATCATCGCGCGTATTGCCGGCGGGCACGATATCGCCGGCGGCCATGACGGCACCGTGATCAACGCGCGGGTCGCCTCGGTCATTCCGCTGACCGACGAATGGCGGATCATTCCGGGCGTCACCACAACCTGGGCCAGCGCCGACTATATGCAAAGCTTCTTCGGCATCACCGAGACACAGGCTGCCAACAGTATCTACCAGACCTATACGCCGGACGCCGGCTTCAAGGATGTCGGCGCCAACCTGACGGTGCGCTACCTGTTCGCCCAGAACTGGGCCGCGACCGGCACCGTCGCCTACAAACGCCTGGTCGGCCCGGCCGCCGACAGCCCCATCGTCACAGGGCCTGGCGGCGCGGAGAATCAGTTCTTGACCCTAATCGGCCTGACCTATGAGTTTTCCTTCTAAGGTGCCTTCGTCGTGCGGACATTGGGCGCCGTGACGACTGCCGCCGCGTCGACATACTGGTGGACAGGCTATGATCTGATCCCGTTCGGCCGGATATCTGACGGCTGCGACGGTCTCCCTGCCACGTTGTTCGACCTCGCCCTGCCGTTACCGATGCCGCGGCCGGGCGCTGACGACAGGCCTAAGCGTTGCCTGTGGCATCGCCAGTCACCATAAGCAATCCTGAACGGTTGCTGAACGGCCGCTTCAGCTTCACTTCAGCACACGCGGCTTAGGAATCGTCTCGTCACGACCGGCAACCGCATGATGGCGCCAAGCTTGGTCTTGGCGCGGACGCTGACGTTTGGCCGCGCTACCGCCATGATTTCACGCCATGACTCGCGAGGTCGATCGTAGCTGGACGGAATCCGCCGGATTGCAGATCATGCGACCACGCTCCCACATCACGCTTGCGGCCGCGCTTGTTGCGTGCCAGCTCGCGTGGTCGGCACCGTCCCTCGGCCGACCCGCCGGGTCGGAGTCCCAGCCGCTTGCCGAGGGCGAGTTCTCCGGCATTCTTGAAGCCGGGCGCGACGTGGTGCCGGACGGCCAGCTGCTCGACGCCGCGATCGCGCCGGGCACGCCGGCAACGGCGGTCGACCTCTTGTTCCTGGATGTCAGCGGCCAGGTGATCGTGGTGCGCGTCGATATCGGCTCCCACAATGTTACGGCGATTAGCGGCGGCTCACAGACGAACGGGCTGTCTCAGGGCCTGCCGGGCGCACAGTCGCAGTCCGGGCACGATTCCGGGCGGGATGCCGCCGACCAGGCACCCGACATCACCGCTTCCAACGACAACGCGAACGCGGGCCAGAACGGCGGTCAGGCTTCCGGCGGTGCGGACGGCGCCGGCAGCAGCGGCGCCGGAACCGGCGGAGACGGAGCAGGCGGTGGCGAGGGCTCCGGCGGCGCGGGACAAGGCGACAAGGGAGGCAAGGTTGGCAAGGGGGATAAGGGCGGAAAGGGCGATAAAGGTGACAAGGGCGACAAAGGAAACGGCTCGGGCGGCGGAGGCGGCTCGGGCGGCGGCTAAGAGAGAGGCTCGGCATGCGCATGCTGGTCGTTGAGGATGAACCCGCCTTGGCGCGGCAGGTTGCGTCGGCGCTGCAAGAGAACGGGTTCACGGTCGACCTGGCGGCCGACGGCGAGGACGGCCAGCACTTCGGCGCGACCGAAAACTATGACGCCGTCGTCCTTGATCTGGGCCTGCCGGTCCTGGACGGGGTCTCGGTTCTGCGCGCCTGGCGCGATGAGGGTCTGGCTGTGCCTGTGCTCATTTTGACCGCGCGCGGCAGCTGGCAGGATCGTGTCAACGGGCTCAATGCCGGCGGCGACGATTATCTGGTCAAGCCGTTCCACATGGAGGAGCTGATCGCGCGCGTACGCGCCTTGATCCGCCGTTCCAGCGGCCTTGCCGATTCCGTGCTAAGCGCCGGATGCGTAGAGCTCAACACGGTATCCGGCACCGTCACCCATGACGGCGAGGCGATCAGGCTGACCGCCAACGAGTTCAAGGTCCTGTCGACACTGATGATGCGCCCGACCCAGGTGCACAAGAAGACCGACCTCGCCGAAATGGTCTACGGCATGAACGAGGATCGCGACAGCAACACGATCGAGGTGTTTGTCGCCCGGCTGCGCCGCAAGCTCGGCGCCGATGTGATTCAGACGGTCCGCGGTTTGGGCTACCGCATCGCCGAACCATGAAGGTTCGTTCGCTCACCTTCAGGGTTGTCATCGGCGCCCTGATCTGGATTGCGGTCGCGCTGGGCGCGGGCGGCTACGCGGTGCTGGAGGTCTTCCGTGACTCCGCCATCCGCCAGTTCGACCAGAACCTGGCCGACGAGTTAACGCTGGTGAGCGTCGCCGTCTCAACCTCGCCCGGCGATCCCGGCCGGCATATGACCTCACCGTCCTTCTCCCGCGTTTACTCGGGCCTTTACTGGCAGGCCGACCAGGCAGACGGGCCGCGCTTCAAGTCGCGGTCGCTGTGGGACTGGTCGCTGCCCATCGCATCACCCGGGGCGCAGATCGCCAGCGCCGATGTGGCGGGCCCGGACGACCAGGAACTGCGCATGGTGACGCGCCAGATCCTGGCACCTGACGGCGCCATATGGTCGATCGCCGTCGCCGCCGACCTGTCGACCTTGGAGGCGGAGACCGCGCTCTTTCAACGCGGCATCCTGCCGGCCGCCCTGTCGCTGGGCGCGGTCTTGATCCTGGCCGCACTCCTGTTGCTGCACACCGCGTTGACGCCGCTGCGCCAGTTGCGCGCCGCCGTGCGGTCGCTGCACGCCGACGATGACGATGCGATCAGGGAGACCTTCCCCAGCGAGGTCGCGCCTTTGGTCGACGACCTCAACAGCATGCTGGCGAAGAACCGGCGGCTGCGCGAGCGCGGCAGGGCTCAGGCCGCGAACCTGGCCCATGCGCTTAAGACACCGGCCGCGATCCTGCAGAACGAGATGGAACGTGCCGGCCGCGGCAAACCGATGGACCTGGCGCTCGCCGGCGAGGCTGTCGACCGGATCGCGACGACAGCCCAGCGTCATGCCAGCCAGGCCATCGCGGACCCATCCGATCAGCACCCGGGCGAGAAGTACGACGCCGTCCCGGTCCTCGACGAAGTCGTGCGCGCGATCCGGCGGCTGTTCCCGCAAGCCGATCTGCTCGTCGACATACCAGAGAGCCTGGCGTTACCGATGCCGCCGGCCGACCAGCATGAGATCTTCGGCAACCTGCTGGAGAACGCCGGCAAATGGGCCCGCTCGAGAATCCTGGTGCGTCTGGTGCCCGGCGACCGGACGGCCACGCTGACCATCGAGGATGACGGGATCGGCGTGCCCGAAACCGATCGCGGGCGCATCCTGCATCAAGGCGTCCGGCTGGATCCAACCAGGGCCGGCTCCGGCCTGGGCCTGACCATCGTCGACGATATCGTCGAGCGGTACCGGGGCAATCTCGACCTCGCCACGTCGTCGCTTGGCGGGCTTTTGGTGCGGGTGACGTTGCCGAGGGTGCAACAGCGCGCGGGCAACCCGCACGACAACGTGCAGCGGGACAATGGACGTTCGACGGAACCGCTCGCGGCTCCTGAGTTGGCGGCAAGCCCGGGCCGGTGACAACGCGCAACGGCCCTTCCGTCGCTTCGCTCACGGCAAGAACTCGCCACTAGGCTGCCGTCAGTTCCTCGGCCAGCCAATCGAACACCAGCGGCGGCCGGAAAAGAGCGTCGGCGTCTTCATCGTCGCCAGAAAACCCGGCTGACGGCGCGCCATCTCCTAATCCAGATCGCTCGCGGCGTGGCGTTCGGGCGCCTGGCCCTCTTCCGGACCCCAGGTCCTGTTGACCTTGCGGCCCCGTTTCACCGCCGGGCGTTCCTCGATCTCCTTGGCCCAGCGGATGACGTTCTTATAGGACGCCGCGTCGATGAACTCGGAGGCGTCATAGGAGTCGTGGATCACCAGGCCGCCATACCACGGGTAGTTCGCCATGTCGGCGATGGTGTAGTCGTCGCCGCAGACGAAGCGCCGCTCCGCCAGGTTGCGGTCCAGCACATCCAACAGGCGTTTCGTCTCCATGGTGAAGCGGTCGATGGCGTATTCGATCTTCACCGGCGCGTAGGAATAGAAGTGGCCAAAACCGCCGCCCAGATATGGCGCGCTGCCCATCTGCCAGAACAGCCATGAGAAACACTCCGCCCGCTCGGACGGGTCTTCGGGCAGGAACGCGCCGAATTTCTCGGCCAGGTAGACCAGGATCGCGCCGGATTCGAAGACGCGTGTCGGCGGGTTCGTGCTCGTGTCCAGCAAGGCCGGGATCTTCGAGTTGGGGTTGATCTCGACAAACCCGCTACCGAACTGGTGGCTTTCGCCGATCTCGATCAGAAAGGCGTCGTACTCGGCGCCGGTCTTGCCCAGCGCCAGGAGCTCCTCCAGCATAACCGTCACCTTGACGCCGTTGGGCGTCGCCAGCGAATAGAGTTGAAGCGGGTGTTTGCCGACCGGCAGTTCCTTGTCGTGCGTGGCGCCGGCAATCGGCCTGTTGATGCTGGCCCAGGTGCCGCCGCTTTCGTGGTCCCACTTCCAGACTTTGGGGGGCGTATAGGCGGATGTTTCGGACATGCGCGTTGCTTTCCAATCTCGTGGCGTCGTGTGCGGCAGCGACGGGGATCACGCGGGCGTGAGCGAAACCGGGCCCGCGCGAAAGCATGATATGGGGAGAGTTTAGGCATGTGCCAATGGCACGCCAACCAGCTAGAAGGACCCCACGATGGGGAGCGGCATACGTGTGCTTGCCGGACGGCACCGACTTGACCAAGAATGCGCCAGAACAGACCTGACGGGTAGGCCATGACGACGACAACAGCGGTATCCGAAGACCCCGCAACGCCGGTGATGCCGGACGTTCCGGGCACGCACGGCCTCCTCAACTATGTGGCATCGGGCGTCAATTCGTCGCTCTTCCGCACCGGCGAGGTGCTGACGCGCCGCGACAAGGACGGCAGCGACGCCAGCACCGAAGGCTTGCTGACCGAAGAGCTGGACGTCGTCATTCGCGACGCGCGGCAGCTGGATGACAGCGAACGCCGCACCATCGAGACCCATGGCTTCGAACTCATCAACAGGCCGCTCAGCGATCCCGGCCTCGACTTCTACGACCACCGGCAGATCGTGTCGGCTTACTACCCCGCGTGCGAGGCGGTCATCCGCGAGGAGACGGGCGCCCAGAGCGTCTTCGCCTTTGACCACAACGTCCGTTCGGCAAGCGGCAAGGAGAGCAAAAAGCGCACCGCCGGCGGTCAGCCGGTGCAGAATCCGATCCACATGGTGCATGGCGACTATACGCTGACCAGCGCGCCCCAGCGGTTGCGTGACCTCGCCCAAACACCAAGCGCCAACGACACCTTGCGCACGGTGCTGGCGGAAGGCGAGACGCTGCTCGATCCGGCCCGTGTGGAGCGCGCGGCCGAGGGCGGCGGCCGCTACGCGATCATCAATCTGTGGCGCAGCATCGCGCCCGAACCCGTCGCGATCCACCCGCTCGCGCTGTGCGACGGCCAGACGGTCGCGCCCGACGATCTCGTCGTCTTCGAAATTCACTATCACGACCGCATCGGCGAGAACTACTTCGCCAAACACGCAACACAACACGGCTGGTGGTATTACCCGGCCGCCAACCGCGACGAGGCCGTGTTGATCAAACAATGGGACTCCGCGGGCGAACTCGCCCGGTCCGGCGGCGCGCGGGCAGATGCCAGTGTTGGAAACGGCACGGCACCCTGCACGTTCAGCTTCCATACGGCCTTCAAGGATCCGGCGTCGCCGCCCGACGCGCCCGACCGCCAAAGCATCGAAGTGCGCTGCGTGGTGCTCTACGACTAGATAACGGCAGACCCTCACAGCACCAGGGATCCGTCAGATGATGCGACGGCTGCCGTCGTCCGAGACGCTCGATCGCCTGGACCATGCCTGGCCGGTCGACCCTACCGCAGATCTGTTGATCGACCGCATCTTTGAAGCACACAGTGTCGAGGCGGTCAGTCACGTCCTACACACGTGCTCAGCCTATGACGATGTGACGTCGCTGACAGCGGGAACCTGTGACCTGCCACCCGCGCTGTTGGATCAGGTGCACGCGTACTTCGACGACGCCCGCGCGGTCGAGCTGCCGGCATGGGCCGACGAAGCCAAGATGGCCGATGCCAGCAGCGTCTTCCTGGACCACGAGTTCACGACGTGCCTGATCCTCGCCTCAGCGAGTCTGCCGGAGTGTTATGTCAGCGGCGATATCGCACGCATCCTGTCGGCAACGCACCAGCTCGACGACAAGGTCCACCGCCGTATTGTGGAGACGTTGCGGTTTCTCACAATCGTCTTGGCGCCGGGAAGTTTGACCAGCGGTGATCGAGAGGGATTGCTGACGATCCACAAGGTCAGACTGATGCATGCCGCGATCCGGCACCTGATCCGCGCCCGCCGCGAAGCCAATCTTGCGGCAACGCGGCACCACCTTAGCGAACGCCTGCTCGCCGGACATCACAGCGACAAGAGCCCGATCAACCAGTGTGTCATGGCGTTCACACTGCAGACCTTCAGTTATGTCATCGTGCGCGGCCTGACGCGGTTGGGCGTTGAAATGACGCCCCAGCAGCAAAACGACTACATCCACACCTGGAGCGTCATCGGCCATTTCCTGGGCATCGATGACGGGCTTTTGCCAAGGGATGTCGATCAAGCGCGCGAGCTCTTCGAACTCCTGAAGAACCGGCAGAGCGCGGAAACCGAGCATGGCAAGGCTCTGCAGCAGTCGCTGCTGCGCTTTTGCGCCGGCATCCTGCCCTGGTACGTGCGCTCACTGCATCGCCAGGCGACCTACGATCTCATCGCAAGCGAGGACTGTGTGCGCCTTGGCATGGACCAGCCCGGCCCCTTCTTGAAGCTATGGAACGTCCTGCCGCTGATGGCCGCGCGCCTGTTGAACCGCCGGCATCGGACGCGCGCCTATGACCTCGCAGGCATACCCCACGACTGCGAGTACATTGCCCGCCATCTCGTGTCGCGTGCCGCCGACCTGCCGCCGGACCAGCAGTTGCGTGGCTTTGTCTTGCCCGATCGTCTTAGGACCTGGAGGTGACCGGCCACGCGCCAGTCATTCGGCACGCTAGCGATGTCTTCAGACCGCGCCGCAGGTCTTCGCCAGATAGCGGGTGAACTGCCAGATGTTGCGCTCGATCGGGTGCAGGATGCCGGTCGGCAGCAGCGGCGATGCAGAGCCTTTATGCAGTGCCTCGACCAGCGGCTTGTCCTCGCCGTTGGCGGTGTCCATGAACGCCTTGAAGTCGGACAGCCACGCCTCGTACGCGCTCGCGGGCACGTCCTCCAAGACTTCCGGCGGCACCGCGATACCCCAGGTTGCCTGCATATGGTCGGTGCCGTCGGGTTGCACGGTGATGTACCACAGGTAGTCCGGCATCAACGTGACGAGGTGCGAGGGAAAGACGCAGAAGTCGACCATCGTGCGCCGCCAGCCCCCGTCCAGGCGGGCGTTGCGGACATGGGCCGCGCCTGGCGGTTCGTCGGAGGTCTGCGCCGCATGGTGATAGCAATAATGGTCGCTGTCCTCGCCGCAGGTGTATTCCTCCGGGGTCTTCTTCTGGCGCGCAAACGTTTTGCCGTGCGCGATCGGCACGTGATAGCTCTCGGTGAAGTTCTCGATCAGGTTCTTCCAGTTGGCGTCCCACCGCATGGTTTCGCGCAGCACCGTTCGGTAACACGCCATGTCGTAGCGCCCGACGATGTTGTCGCGAAGCGGCGCCAAGGCGTCGGCCAGTGACGTGACCGGCCTTTCGGCCAGCGTGACATAGATGAACCCTTCCCACACCTCGACACGCAGCGGGCGCAGGCCGTGGCGGGCCGGATCGAAACCTTCTTTCATGGTCATGAACGGTGCGCGAACCAGCGCGCCCGCGCAATCATAGGTCCACGCGTGATAAGGGCAGATGATCTGCTTTCGTGACCCCGTTTCCTGATCCAGCAAACGGGTGAACCGGTGGGCGCAGGCGTTGACGAAGCCATTGATCGAACCGTCTTCGTGGCGAATGACAAAGACGGGCACGCCGGCGACGTCGTGGGTCAGGTAGTCGCCATGGGCGGCAACCTCATCCGCGCGGCCAACGCATAGCCACGCCTGCGTAAAGATACAGGCACGTTCGCGCTCCAGAAAAGCCTCGGAATGGTGCACTTCCGGGGGGATCGGAAGAGCGCTCTCGAACGGCCGGGCCGCCGTCTCCCTTAGCTGCTCGAGCACAGCATCCAACGGCGCATGCCGATGCGGACTG
>JANQGO010000219.1 GCA_028277285.1 Alphaproteobacteria bacterium
CGCGGCCGCCGCGTTCCGCGACGCCATGGCCGGCCGTCGCACGGTGCGCGACTTCGACAGCCGGTCGGTGCCGCGCGCGGTGATCGAGACATGCCTTGAGGCCGCCAACCGCGCGCCGTCGGGCGCCAACATGCGGCCGTGGCATTTTGCCGTCATCGGCGATGACGCGATCAAGAAACGCATCCGCGTGGCGGCCGAGGAGGAAGAAAAGGCGTTCTATGGCGGGCGCGCGCCGCGGGAATGGTTGGACGCGCTGGCGCCGATCGGCACCGATTGGCAAAAGCCGTTCGTGGAGACCGCGCCGTGGCTGATCGCGCTGTTCGGCGAGCGCCATGGCCTGTTGCCGGACGGCCGCAAGGTCAAACACTACTATGTGCCGGAGAGTGTGTGCCTGGCCGGCGGCTTTCTGCTTTGCGCGCTGCACCATGCCGGGCTCGCGACGCTCACCCACACGCCGAGCCCCATGGGTTTCCTCAACCAGATCGTCGAGCGGCCGGCCCACGAGAAACCCTATCTCCTGATCGTCACCGGTCATCCGGCGCCGGACTGCCGGGTGCCGCGGCTGGAACGGCGCGGGCTCGACCAGACGAGTTCGTGGTTCTAGTTGTTTGCCCGCTCACGCGGAAACGGCACCGGCCCGCTCCCCACCCGGCCACCCATGGCAGTATCCTCAGGGTAGCCGGGTGGGGGAGCGGGCCGGTGATGCCAGAGAAACAGGAATGCCCTAGCGTTCCGCCTCCGGCTCGCCGTCGGTGTCGAGGAAGACGTAGATGCCGATGGCCAGAAGGCTCAGATAGATCATGAACGCGCTCAGCTGGCCGTTCCACTGCGACGATTGCCACATGGCGAAGTACTCCGCGCCGATCGCCATGAAACCGATCATCCAAAGGCCGACGCCAAAGATAAGGCCGATTGCGACCCAGCTTTTGGCGCGCCGAAACGCGGCCTTGGGCGCCCTGAGGTTCCTGGCCATCGCCACCGTGGCGATGAGGAAGGCAAGGCTGGTCAAACCCTCGACCAGGATAATCAGCAGATAGGCGAGCGTCTGCACGGTGGGGTCGGTAATGGCGCGTCCGGTGATCGTTGCATGCGGGAAGATCGAGTCCATTGCCATGACATGCTGCACGAACTGCCAGTTGGCGTCGTAGTCCATGATATTGCCGAGCGTGATGAGAAACGCCCAGAACGCCACGCCTGCGACCATGACGATCTTGGACAAACGTACGGCTACGGCGTCAAAGCTCATGATGCAGTCTCCCGCTTGGCGTCAAAGCCAGCGCCGGACGTGCTGGCAATAGGTCGTGTAGGCGTCGCCGAACTTCGCGGCCAGATACCGTTCCTCGCGGCGCACGACGCCGACGTCCAGAACGATCATCAGCACCACCGTCAATCCGGCCAGCCAGATGTTGTCGAGCGCGCAGGCCAGGCCCAGGAACGCGAGGCCGAAGGCGATGTAGATGGGATTGCGTGTCACGCGGTAAGGGCCGTTCGTGACCAGCGCCGAGGAGGGTTTCCACGTTTCGACATGGGTTTCGGCGCGGCGGAACCGCACGAGAGCCGAGCCCAGCAGCGACACCGCCATAACAATCAAGACACCGCCGCCCATGATCTGCATGGAGGCCGGCATCAACGGCATCGGCCACACCGCATCCAACGCGGTGCCGATGACAACCAGCCCAAGGAACAGATAGGGCGGCGGCATGATGACGCCGGGTATGTCGGTCTTGTCGTGCTCGCTCACGCGCGTCGTCGTCGGTTCGTCGTCTGTTCAGAATAGGTCGGCGCGGGCAGTGAGGCAAAAGGCACGCGCTCTTGTCATCCAGCTGCCGGCTTCGACATGAAGACCACAGGCAGGTCGACGCCGATGCTGGTCGCCATGACGCCCTCTTTCTCGCTGCGATAGCCGAGGCGCTCGTAGAACGGCGCGGCGTTGCGGTTGGCGCGGCAGGCGAAGTCGCGGAAGCCGTTGGCGAGGGCGTCGGCCTCGGCGGCACCGACCAGCAGGCGGCCCAGGCCCTTCCCGGCATGGTCTGGATCGACGAAGACCTTGCGGATCCGTGCCGTCTGCGGCCGGTCCGGCATGGTGCACCAGCCGGCGCTGCCGATCAGGCGGCCGGTCTCGTCTTCGGCGACGATCAGGTGGTTGTCCAGCAGTTCGTCGCGGTAGGCCGGTGACATGATCTCGTCGACATGGGCCTGGATCTGATCGGGCGTGTTGGCGCCGCCGCCGAGTGCCGCGAACGACCGCGCCTGCAGATCACGCACCGCGTCCAAATCGGCGGCGGCGATGGGCCTGAGCGTCACCGGCGGGTGGGCCATTGCCTTACACGGCGCGCCAGCCGATATCGCGGCGGCAGAAGCCGCCCGGCCAGTCGACCAGGTCGACCGCCTGATAGGCGCGTTCCTGGGCCGCGGCAATGGTATCGCCCAGCGCCGTCACGCCCAGGACGCGGCCGCCATTGGCGCGCCAGTGATCGCCGTCGCGTTTGCTGCCGGCGTGGAACACCATCACGTCGTCGAGCGCGCCGGCGGCTTCCAACCCCTTGATCGGGCTTCCTTTTTCGTAGTCGCCGGGATAGCCGTTGGTGGCCATGACGACGCTTAGTGCCGCTTTGTCCCACCATCTGAGGTCGACGTGGTTGAGTTCGCCTTCTGTCGCGGCAAGCAGCGCCGGCACGATGTCGGATTTCAGGCGCATCATCAGGACCTGGCATTCGGGATCGCCGAAACGCACGTTGTACTCCAAGAGCTTCGGTCCGTCGGATGTCAGCATCAGGCCGCCATAAAGCACGCCCTGAAACGGCGTGCCGTCGGCCGCCATGGTCTTCAGCGTCGGATGGACAAAACGCTCCATGACCTCCTGATGGACGGCATCCGTCACGATGGGGGCCGGCGAATACGCTCCCATGCCACCGGTGTTCGGCCCGCTGTCGCCGTCGCCGGCGCGCTTGTGATCCTGGCTGGTCGCCAGCGGCACGACGTTCTCGCCGTCGGTCATCACATGGAAGCTGGCTTCCTCACCATCCAGGAACTCTTCGATGACGAGGCTGGCGCCGGCCTCGCCGAAGATCTTTTCGTCGATCGCCGCTTCGACTGCTTCGATTGCTTCGGCGGTGGTCATGGCGACGGTGACGCCCTTGCCGGCGGCAAGCCCGTCGGCCTTGACGACGATCGGCGCGCCGAGTTTCTCGATATAGGCCTTGGCCGGTGCCGATTGGTCGAAGCGCTGCCAGCGCGCGGTCGGCACGCCAGCGCGGTCCAGCACGTCCTTGGCGAAGGCCTTGCTGCCTTCCATCTGGGCTGCCGCGGCGCTGGGCCCGAAACAGGCGATGCCCGCGTCTTTGAGCCCGTCGGCGACGCCGGCGACCAGCGGCGCCTCGGGACCCGGCACGACCAGATCGATACCGCTCTCGACCGCGAACCCGACGATGCCCTGGATATCCTCGACGCCGACGGCGACCGGGGTGGCGAGTTGGGCGATGGCGTCGCTGCCGGGCGCGCAAAAGACCTGCTCGACCAAACTCGAATTGGCGATCGCCCAGCACAGCGCGTGCTCGCGCCCGCCGCCGCCCAACACCAGAACCTTCATGCTCGCTCCGCTCTCTTCTGCTAGTTACCGCTGCCGGCCCGCTCCCCCACCCGACCACCCCGAGGATGCTGCCATGGGTGGTCGCGTGGGGGAGCGGGCCGGTGCCGAGACGCACAATACAGACCCACCCGGCTTGCCGGGTAGCGGCGGTCTTGTATCATGGCCGCCGCCATGGACCCAGATGCCGACGGCCAGCCGGCCAACAATATCCCCGAGTTTTCGGTTTCCGAGATCAGCCAGGCGGTCAAGCGCACCATCGAAGGCGCATTCGACCGCGTGCGCGTGCGTGGCGAAGTCTCGCGGGTGACCACGGCGGCGTCCGGCCACATGTATCTGTCGCTGAAAGACGACAAGGCGGTCCTGGATTCGGTCTGCTGGCGCAACACCGCCAACCAGCTGCGCCACCGCCCCGAACAGGGGCTGGAGATGGTCGCGACCGGCCGGCTCACCACCTATGCCGGGCGCTCCAGTTATCAGCTGATCATCGAGAGCATCGAGCCCGCCGGCGTCGGCGCGTTGATGGCGCTCCTGGAAGAACGGCGCAAGAAACTCGGCGCCGAGGGCCTGTTCGACGACGCCCGCAAACAGCCGATTCCCTGGCTGCCCGACGTTATCGGTGTCGTGACGTCGCCGACCGGCGCGGTCATCCGCGACATCATGCACCGGCTGCGCGACCGCTTTCCGCGCCACGTGCTGCTGTGGCCGGTCATGGTCCAGGGCGACGGCGCCGCCGAGCAGGTCGCCGCCGCAATCGAGGGTTTCAACAGGCTGGCGGAGGCCGGCCCGGTGCCGCGGCCGGACGTGCTGATCGTCGCGCGCGGCGGCGGCAGCGTCGAGGACCTCTGGGCCTTCAACGAAGAGATCGTCGTGCGCGCAGCCGCTGGTTCGGCCATCCCGCTGATCTCGGCCATCGGGCACGAGACCGACACGACGCTGATCGACTTCGCCGCCGACCGGCGCGCGCCGACCCCGACCGCCGCCGCCGAGATGGCGGTGCCGGTGCGCGCGGAGCTGGAAGTCCAGGTGCTCGATGCCGAGCAGCGCATGGTCGGCGCCGCGCAACGCCAGCTGGACAGGCGGCGCGGCGATCTGCGCGGTCTGGCGCGCGGTCTGCCCGATCCCGTGCGCCTGGTCGAAACGGCGGCCCAGGATCTGGACAACGCGACGGAATCGCTGCGCCGTGTCGCCACGGTCTTTCTCGGCGGGCGCCGCCACGGTCTGCGCGATCTCGCCGAACGGCTGCGTCATCCCCGCGAACTCCTGGCCGATAAACGCGGCGCGCTGGCCAAGGCGGCCGCGGGACTGCGCCTGAAGGGTCTGACCGACAGGCTCGAGCAGCAGCGCGAGCACGTGACGCGGCGAAGCCGCGATCTCGGTCAGACGGTGACGCGCCAGCTCGAGGACCGGGGCCGGCATGTCGCTAATCTGGGCAAGCTGCTCGAGAGCTATAGCTACGAGCAGACCTTGAGCCGGGGTTTTGCCGTGGTCCTGGATGAACGCGGCGACGTCCTGTCGCGCGCCGCCGCCATCAAGCCGGGCATGGCGTTGACCCTGAAGTTGCAGGACGGCGAACGCCAGGCGGTGGCCGATGGCGACGCGCCGCCCGCCAAGCCGCGCGCGAAACCAAAGAAGAAAAGCAGCGGCGACCAGGGCGCGCTGTTTTAGGGTCTGTCGAGATAAGGCGCGACCGGTGCCGCGACTCTCCCTCTCCCCTTGAGGGCAGGGCTATTGCATATGGCTTATTGCGTTGGTGAGATAGTCTTCTTCCCAAGCACATCTTTTGATGCGTCGTCGGATGGA
>JANQGO010000271.1 GCA_028277285.1 Alphaproteobacteria bacterium
CGGCGCCGGCCGCCATGCCCAGCTTGTCGGCGACGGCAAAGGCGTCTTCGTTACCCTCGGCGTCGGCGAGCTCCTGGGCGCGCCGTTCGTCGCTCCAGCCCGCGGACGTTATCGCAAACATCGTGCTGCGATAGGTTCGATAGATCGCCTGCATATCGCCCCATCCCTCAGGATTCGCCTCGCGCACTGATACGCCCCAGCGGGCCAAATCCGACGCCAGCGATGCCATGGCATCGGCGATCTCGCGCTGGACCGGCGGCCAGTCGGGCATGGGCAGCATGGCGACCCGGAAATCGGCGAGCCGCTCGTGGCGTGCCGGCGGCAGGTCAACGCGCCAGGCCGGCTCGAAACCCAGATCGGGGCCGACCAGGCAATCCAGCGCCAGCTCCAGATCCCGCGCGTCGCGCGCCAGTGGCCCCCACACGGCAAGACCGGTCGCCGCGTTGGTGTAAGGCGAGGCAAAACCGCCGCTGCGCGGTACGATGCCCTCGCTCGGTTTGTGCCCATAGACGCCACAAAAGGCCGCCGGAATGCGGATCGAGCCACCGATATCCGACCCCAGCTCAAGCGGCGAGAGACCGGCGGCGACCGCGGCCGCACCGCCACCGGTGCTGCCGCCCGGCGTCCGCGCGAGATCCCAAGGATTGTTGGTGACGCCGAACAGGTCGTTGGTGGTCTGCCAGTCGGCGGCGAAGGTCGGCGTGTTGGTTTTTCCCATGAAAACAGCGCCGGCCGCACGCAGCTTGGCCACCGCGCACGCATCGGCCTTGGCGACGTTGTCAAGCGGCATGGCGCCGCCGCCGGTGCTTGGCAGACCTTTGACGTTCATGACGTCCTTGATCGTCATCGGCAGGCCACCGAGCGGTGCCGCAAGGTCAGCGGACCGCGCGGTCCGGCGGGCATGGTCGAGATCGTCGATGACGATAGCGTTGAGCGCGGGATTGTGGCGCTCGATGCGCTCGGCATGGACTTCTAGCAACTCGACCGGCGAGAGGTCTCCGTTCGAAAGCGCCGCGCGCATGGCAACGGCACTTGAGAACACGTCGAGCGTCATGCCGCTTCCGGCCGTTGTTCGGCCAGATAGTCGCTGGATTGCATTTCGATCAGCCGTGACGCCGTGCGCTGGAACTCGAACGCGCCGTCACCGTGGACGTAGAGCTCGTCGGGCGGCGCGTCAGCCGAGCAGATCAGATTGACGCGGTTCTCGTAGAGCACGTCGATCAGAGTCACGAACCGGCTGGCCTGGTTGCGCTGCTCCTTGCCCATGCGCGGAACGTTGTCGAGGACCAGCGTGTGGAAGTGATCGGCCAGCATGAGATAGTCGGCGGCACCCAGCGGGCGGTCGCACAATTCCTCGAATGTGAAGCGCGCGACATGGCGGGCCTGGCGCGGCACATGAAGCTGGCGGCCCTGAACCTCCAGGTCGAGCGCGTGGGGCGGCTCGCCGCCGACAAGGTGATCGAAGGCGTCGTCAAGCGCGCGGTCGGCCGCTTCGCCCAGCGGCGTACAATAGACATTCGCCTGCTGTAAGAACGCCAGCCGGTAGTCTTGTTCGGCCTCGAGATGAACCACATCCAGGCGGTCTTCGATCATGTCGATGAACGGCACGAAGAGCTCGCGGTTAATGCCGCCCTTGTAGAGGTCGCGCGGCGGCCGGTTCGAAGTCGCCACCATGACGATGCCGCGTTCGAAGAGTTTCTTGAACAGGCGGCCCAGGATCATCGCATCGGCGATGTCCGTGACGTGCAGTTCGTCGAAACACAGCAGGCTGGACTCTTTCGCAACGCCCTTGGCGACGGCCTTGATCAGGTCGCGGTCGTTGTCGTGCTTGCCCACATGCCGCTGCTCGTGGATCAGCCCGTGCACCTCCTGCATGAAGGCGTGGAAGTGAACACGCCGCTTCGATGGCACATCGACCGTTTCGAAGAAAAGATCCATCAGCATCGACTTGCCGCGGCCGACATCGCCGTAGAGATAGACACCCTTGGGCGCGGGCGCGTCGTTGCGGCTGCCGAAGAGGGCGCGGAAAAGACGGCCGTTGCCGTTGCGCGATCCCTGATGCGCCATCGTGTCGAGATCGTCGCAGAGCTGCTGGAACCGCTCCATGGCGGCAAGCTGCGCGCCATCCGCTTTGATGTCGCCGCCTTCGATCAGGGCGCGATAGGCTTGCAACGGGCCGTTTGCCATGAAGTCACTGCAGAAATGCGATACCGGTCCTCGGTTTAGCCGAGCCGGCGGCCATCCGCAATTAGAGCAGATCCTGTCTTGACGGGATCGCTTCGCGATTCCGGCAAGACGGGTGAATCTGCTCTACTCTCAGAGTCAGAGCGGATTCACGCGTTTAGCTGGAACCGTCAAACGGTTCCAGCTAAACACGATCCGCTCTAGGGGGAGGACATGATGAGCGATCTCGATCTCAGTTTCACGCCGGCCAAGGAATTGGCGCGCCGCATCCGGGCCAAAGAGATGTCACCGGTCGATATCGTGCAAAACAGCCTGGATCGGATTGGCGAGGTCAACCCGACCCTGAATTGCTTCTGTTTCGTCTACCCCGAGGAAGCGGTCGCCAAGGCGAAGGAAGCCGAGGCCGCGGTGATGCGCGGCGACGATGTCGGACCGCTGCACGGCGTCCCCATCGCGATCAAGGACTTCACGCCGACCAAGGGCAAGACGACGACCATGGGCAGCAAGGTCTATCGTGACTGGGTGCCCGATGACGACGCGCAGATCGTCAAGGATCTGACCGGCGCCGGCGCCATCATGGTCGGCAAGACGACGACGCCGGAATTCGCCCATGCCGGCTTCACCCACAGCCCGCTCTGGGGCGTCACGCGCAATCCCTGGGACCCCAGCAGGTCGCCCGGCGGCTCGTCGGGCGGATCCGGCGCAGCGGTCGCGTCGGGCTGCGTTCCCTTCGCCGAGGGTTCGGACATGGGCGGCTCCGTGCGCATCCCCGCCGCCTTTTGCGGCACCGTCGGCCTCAAACCCAGCCTGGGCCGCATTCCGATGACGGTGCTGCCCACCGTGTTCGACAACATCTCCCATTTCGGGCCGCTGGCCCGCACCATCGACGATGCCGCGATGTTCCTGGCCGCGGCCCAAGGTCCGTTCGAACGCGACATCATGTCGATCCAGACGCCGCTCGACATCCCGGCGTCGATCAGCGGCGATGTCGCCGGCATGACCATCGCGCTCGACATGGATATCGGCTTCTATGCCGTCGACGACGAGGTCGCGGCCAACGTCATGGCGTGTGTCGATGTCTTGCGCGACGCCGGCGCCACCGTCGAAGAGGTCGATCTGGGCTGGACGCGCGAGGTCGCTGATGCCTGGAACGACTACTGGACCGTCTATCTGGCGGCGTTCTTCGAACAGCACCTGGACGAGCGGCGCGACGATCTGGACCCGACCATCGCCAGCATGTTCGACCACGCGCGGAAGATCGACGCCATCACCTTCAAACGGCTGGAGTTCGTGCGCACGAAACAATGGCACAGCCTGTGCGACGTCTTCGAGCGCTACGACGCCCTGCTCTGCCCGACCAATCCGATTCCCGCACCCCCGGCCGAAGACACGGACGCCGCGCATTCGGGCGAGACCTCGGACGGCAAACTGTTGAGCACCGATATGACGCTTGCCTTCAACAACGTCGCCCACTGTCCAGCGCTCTCCGTGCCGTCCGGCTGGACCAAGGGTGGGTTGCCGACCGGCTTGCAGATCGTCGGGCATCGGTTCGACGACCTGACCGCGCTTCGCATCGGCGCGGCGGTCGAAGAACATCGCCCGTGGGCCGACAAACGTCCGCCCATCTGATCGCGGTTAGCGCGGATCATGGTTGGTGCCTCGGCCGGCCAAGTCCCGTGCCGAGCAGCACCAGCCAGCCCAGGATGAACGCGACACCGCCGAAAGGCGCGGCAATGGTGACGCCCGACCAGCCGGCCGCGACCGAGAGGTAAAGCGAGCCGCAAAAGAGCACGATACCGGCGACGTAGAGGCAGCCGGCGATGTTGGCGAGTTTGGACCGCGTGGTCGTTGAGAGCCACGCCACCGCCAACAGAGCGAGCGCATGCCACATCTGATAACGCGAGGCCGTGGCGACCGTCTCACCGCCCGCGTCTTGCGCGACATGCGCGGCCATGGCGCCGGCGGCAACCGCGATCGCGCCGTTCAGGCCGGCGAGGACAAGCCAGACGCGCGGCAACGCGGTGGTGGAACCATCGCCGTGCGCCATCACATGTCGTGGCGGTAATCCAGGTTGAACATGATCCACATGGTGCCGCCGACCATGATGAAGATGAGTACGCAGGCAAAGGCCAGCGCCACGATATTCTCGCGTGGCGTATCCTTGAAGCTGAGATTCAGGAAATAGCGCAGGTGCACGAACACCTGCACGACCGCCGTGACGGCGATGACAAGAAACATCGTCAAACGCGGCAACACTCCCATCGCAACCAGCGCGAACGGAATGGCGGTCAAGATGACGGCGAGCACAAAGCCGATCAGATAGTTCTTCAGGCTGTGGCCGCCGCTGACGGTCGCGTGTTCCATCTACATGATCCCCGGCAGGTAAACGACCGAGAAAATCCCGATCCAGACGATGTCAAGGAAGTGCCAGAACAGGCCCAGGCGGAACAGGCGCGACGTGACGGGCATGGTGAGCCCCTTCACCATCACCTGCAGGCCCAGAATGATGATCCAGATCAGACCCATGGTGACGTGCAGGCCGTGGGTGCCGACCAAGGTGAAGAAGGCCGAAAGCGAACCGCTACCGCCCGGCCCGGCGCCGGCCGCGATCATGCCGGCGAATTCCATGACCTCCATGGCGACGAAACCGGCGCCCAGCACAAATGTGATCGCGAGCCATAGGAGGACCTGACCCTTCTTGCGCTGGATCATCGATATGGTGGCGATACCGAAGGTCAGGCTGCTGACCAGCAGCAATGCCGTCTCGCCCGCCACGTGCCAAATGTCGAACAGCGACTGGGGCGATGGCGCCGAGGCCACGTTCGGCGCCATCACCACATAGGTGGCGAAAAGCAACGCGAAGATGATCGCGTCGGTCATCAGGTAGAGCCAGAACCCGAAGGCCCGTTCCTCGTAGGCCTCGTCTTCCGGCCCGCGACGCTGCGGGTTCACGGCGACATCCGCGCTCATGACACGCTCCCGGGTGCCGGCGCTGCTTGCGGACTTTCCGCGGGGTCGCCGGTGTCGTGACGCGGCGCGCGCGCGAGATCGTTGAAGCGCTGCTCTTCGATCGCCGCGACCTCGTCGGCGGTGATGACATAGTCCGTGTTGTCCATGCTGCTGCGCACGACCACGACGGCACCGATCACCAGCAGGCTGAGCGCCGCCAGCCACCAGATGTACCAGATCATGGCGAAGCCCAGGACAAACGCGAAGATACCGGAAATGACGCCAAGGCTTGAGTTCCGGGGCATCACGATATCGGTGTAACCCGACGGTCTCTGATAGGCGGTGCCGTCCACCTTCATCTTCCAGAAGGCATCGAGGCTATCGACCTTGGGGATGACGGCGAAGTTGTAGGGTGCGGCCGGCGACGACGTCAGCCACTCCAGCGTCCGGCCATTCCACGGATCGCCGGAGAGATCGCGCGTCTTCTCGCGGTCCCTGATGCTGACCAGGAGCTGCACGACCATGGAGATGACACCGACCAGGATGACCGCCGCTCCGATGGCGGCAAGGATCAGGTAGGGCTGCCATTCGGCGATCTCGTACCGCTCCATACGCCGCGGCATGCCCATCAGGCCCAAGAAATAGAGCGGCATAAAGGCAAGATAGAAGCCGATGAGCCAACACCAGAACGAGTGGATGCCCCATTTGGCGTTGAGCTCGAAACCGATCGCCTTGGGGAACCAGTAGTGCAGACCGGCGACATAACCGAACAGCACGCCCGGGATGATCATGTTGTGGAAATGGGCGACCAGGAACGTCGTGTTGTGCATCAGATAGTCGACCGGCGGGATGGCGAGCAGGACGCCGCTGACGCCGCCGATGACGAAGGTCACGATGAACCCGATCGTCCAGTACATCGCCGGGTTAAACGTGATGCGCCCGCGATACATGGTG
>JANQGO010000316.1 GCA_028277285.1 Alphaproteobacteria bacterium
ACGCAACGATGCAGGATGCCGCCGTCGCGGAGACAGATCCCGCGAAACGCCACGACGTCTACGTCGAGATGCAGGACATGATGGAGGAAAGCGGCGCCTACATTTTCGTCACCCACGGCGTCAACGCGTTCCTTTATCGCGATAATCTGGTGCCGGCCTTGTCGCCGTCCGGCGAGAGCTACCTGTTCCGCGACAAAGGAACGCGTTGACGCCGTGGGTGACGAAAATGTAGGCGCCGCTTTCCTCCATCATGTCCTGCATCTCGACGTAGAGGTCGTGGCGTTTCGCGGGATCTGTCTCCGCGACGGCGGCATCGTGCATCGTTGCGTAGTCCGGGCTGTTCCACCGTTCCCAGTTCCACTCGCCGATCTGCTCGGGCACGAACCAAGCGGTCGCCCAGAACGGATCCGGCGCCATGGAATAGTTGTTGTAGATCATCTGCAGATCTTTCCAGGAATCGCCCTCAGCCTCGATACCGAGCGTCCAGAAGGTGCCGGAATCCATCGGCAGCACCTCGACATTGATGCCGATCTCCGACAGGTTGGCCTGGATCACCTGGGCGACGGCCACCTTGTCCGTCGTGTTTTGGACCGACAGCGTGGTATCGAACCCGTCAGCCAGGCCGGCATCGGCGAGCAGCTTGCGCGCCTCGTCCAGGTTCCGTTCCTTATGGATGTTGTTGTCGCGGTGGCCGATAAGGCCGGGCGCGATAATGCCGGTCGAGCGCTCGGCGACACCGAAGAAGGCGGCTTCGATGATCTGGTCGACATCGACGGCGAGCTGGATGGCTTTTCGCACACGTTCGTCGTCGAATGGCGGATGGTCGACGTTCATGCCGATCCATTCGTAGTTCAGCGGCGGGCGCACCATCATCTTGGTGTCCGGCGGCAGGTTGGCCTCGAACTGGGGCACGGAACTAATGGCGATCTGGGTCATGTCGAGATCGCCGGCTTCATAGCCGACCTCGGCCGTCTTCTCGTCTTCGATCGGATAGATCTCGATGACGTCGAAATGGGGTTTCTTGCCGGGCCAGCCGTCATGGCGTTCGAGCACCAGCTTCTGGCGCTGATCCCAGGAGCGGATCTTGTAGGGGCCGGATTGCGCCGGCGGCGTGGTGGTGAAGATCTTGTCCGGCAGTTCCTCGACCGCCTTCTTGCACACAATGGAGCCGGAGCCATAGGGCATCGTGCTGCGAAACAGGGGGGCGAACGGCGCGCTCAAATGGATGACACCGTTGTACTTGTCGATGATCTCGACCGTCTCCAGGGTCGACCAGTCGATCGCTGCCCAGGATTCCAAGGCGCCGAGGCGTTCGAAGGAATACTTGACGTCTTCGGTGGTGAGCTCGCCGTAGCCGTCGGTCCACATGATGTTGGGCATCAAACGGAATTTGATGTCGGTCGGGGAGGAAACATCGATTTCCTCGGCAGCCTCAAGCTGCCAATCCCACTCGCTGCCAGGCTTGAAGCCGACCAGCTTGTTGAAAATCGCCATCATCACGTCTTGGTCGGCGGACGCGGCAGGGCTATAGGGATCGATGCTTTGGATGTCGGAATTGCTGCGCACACGAAGAACCTTCTCGCCCTCGGCATTGACGTATCGTGGCGCTGCCATCGCGGCGGCTCCGGCCAAGGCGCCACGCATGACGCCACGTCGTGTCGCCAAAAAACGGCGAGCCCAGGAGTTGTCGAACGTTCTAAAACGCATGGCATGTTCTCCGCTGGATATCATCGAGACGGCCGCCGCGCGCGGCCGGGACCATGTCATGCTACGACTTGTCATGTAGTCTTACAACGAAATGCGGTGTCCGCGGCCCGCATGGTCCAACGATTTCGCCGTCAACCATCCGTTCCCTTCCGCTAACTTGATCAAGAGGCCCGCCGTGGACGACAGCAGTTCGATCGATGTGTCGCCCGATACGTTCCAAAGTCTCGGTCAGGTAGTGGTCGAGCGTATTGCGGCGCACCTCGCCGGGCTTCGCGATCTGCCCGTCGCGCCCGATACGTCACCGGCAGCGCTTCGGGCGCAGTTGGGTGGCGGGGGCATGCCAGAGCAGGGCAGTGACGCTGCGACCGCCTTGACCTCGATCGCCGATCTGTTGTTCGCCAATACGTGCCTCAACGGCCATCCGCGCATGTGGGGTTACATCACCGGCGCGCCGTCGCCGATCGGCGCTTTGGGCGACCTTCTGGCCGCTGCCGCGAACCCCAACGTGGCCGGCTGGAACGGCGCACCACTGGCCACGGAGGTCGAGAACCAAACTGTCAAGTGGATAGGAGAATTAGTAGATTTCTCAAGTGGTTGTGACGGTATTCTAACGTCAGGCGGGAACGCCGCAAATTTCGTCGCCATGCTGGCGGCTCGACGCGCGAAAGCCGACTGGGACGTGCGCGCGGAGGGGCTGGCGGGCCGCCGGATGACGGTCTACGCGACGCGCGAAACCCATGCCTGGCTCGATAAGGCGGCAGATCTTTTCGGGCTGGGCACCCGGGCGGTCAGACGCGTCGATACGGATGACGGTCTGCGCATGAATACCGAACATCTGGCGCACCTGGTGCGTGACGACAGGGCAGGCGGGATGACGCCGTTTCTTGTCGTCGGCTCGGCGGGGACGACGGCGACCGGTGCCGTGGATCCGTTGCCGGAAATCGGCGCGTTCTGCCGGGACCACGATCTATGGTTTCATGTCGACGGGTGCTACGGCGCACCGGCGACCCTGGCTGACGACGCACCGGCGGCGCTTGCCGGTATGGCGGACGCTGACTCCTTGGCGATCGATGCGCACAAATGGCTCTATGTACCCTTGGAAGCCGGCTGCACGCTGGTCCGCGACGAGCAGGTGTTGACCGAGACCTTCGCCACCAACCCCTCGTATTACGCGATGGCGGCAGCCGACGGCGGTGAGCCGGTCGTCGACTACTACGCCATGGGGCTTCAGAACTCGCGGGGGTTCCGCGCGCTGAAGGTGTGGCTGACCCTCAAGCAGATGGGCCGCGACGGCTATCGCCGCGCGATCACCCGCAACATGGCGCAGGCGCGCCTGATGTTCGAGGCGCTGGAGGAAGCCGACGATTTCGAGACCGGCACATGCCAGTTGAGCATCACGACGTTTCGTTTTGTGCCTACCGATCTGGCCGGCCGCAAGGACGAACCCGCCGTTGCCGATTACCTGAACGACCTCAACGCCGCGCTCATGACCCGCGTCCAGCGCAGTGGCGACCTTTACCTCTCCAACGCGGTGGTCGACGGCCGGCATCTGCTGCGCGCCTGCATCGTCAACTTCCGCACCACCGATAAGGACGTCGGCAGCGTACCCGAACGCGTGCGCGCCCTGGCCGAGCCGCTGGACCGTGCGATGCGCCCGGAAAACGCCCTCTAGCGATTGATCCTTGCGCCGCCGTGGACGTGGCTGGTGCCGCCAACGGTCAGGATGGCGATCAGGAAGAGGGCGCCGGTAAGCCAGAACATGGTGGCCGCGCCGAAGGTGTCGAGCACCCAGCCGAAGACCGGCGGCGCCGCGACGTAGGCGGCTTCCATGGCGACGGTCATGAAGGCAAAGACCTTGCCCGTCTCGCCGGCCGGCGTGACGCGGCGCACGATAAGATCCCGTGACGGCGGCACGACACCGGTGGTCAGCCCGACCGCGCCGACCAGGAAGAGCAAGCCGAACGTCCCGACGTCGAGTTCGACGACCAGAACGACAAGCACCGCCGCGATACCGAAGCAGACGCTGGCAACGGCGCCGTGGTGGTGCGTGTGGTCGGCGATCATGCCGCCGATCAGAATGCCGACCGCGCTGGCGGCAAAGAAGATGCTGAGCGCGAAATTGGCGGTCGAAAGCGGCGTGCCGTGGTGCTCATAAAGCGCGGCCGGCAGAAAACTGTCGAAACCGATATGGGCGATCGAGATCATCAGGAAGAACAGAAAACACATCACCATCGGCGGCGACAAAAGAAGCGAAAGGCCCGATAGCAACGGCTGTTTCTTGCCGTCCTCGCGCGGTTCGACGTGACCGGCCTCGCGCTCGTCCTTGAGGTCGCGACCGTTGGCGAGATAGAGCAGACCCATGGCGACGCCGATAATCCCGGAGACGATCATGGCCGAGCGCCAGTCCCACCAGATCAGCGCCAGGCCGATCACGGCAGGCGCGACCGCAAAGCCGACGTGACCGGCAAAGGTGTGAACGCTGAACGCGCGGCCCAGCCAGCGCGGCGGCACGGTCGCGGAGAGGATGGAATAGTTGGCCGGATGGAACACCGTGTTGCCGAGCGCGTTGGCGATCATCAAGACGGCAAGCTGCCAGTAGGAGGTCGCAAAACCCATGCCCAATACCGAGAGACCCAGCAGCACCATGCCGGCGACCAGCACGTAGCGCGCGGGCACCCGGTCGCACAGCACGCCGACCGGCATCTGCATGACCATGGCGACGATACCGCCGATCGCCATGAGCAGGCCGAGCTCGGCATAGTTCACGCCGAACTCCGTGGTCCAGACAGGAAACAGCGGCGGCAGCAACAGGATCAGGTAGTGGTTGATCCCGTGTCCCAAGCTGACCAGGCCGACCGAGCGGACCGGCCGGATACCCATCGTGGCGGTTGTCATCATCGGAGCCTAAGCCGGCGCGCCAGCGTCGGCCAGAGTTGTGCGATCAAGACACCGCAGATGATCAGCAAGCCGCCGATCAGATGGCCGGTGGTCGGCTGGTGACCTTCCAACATGGAGATCAGCACGACCACGATGGGCACGAGATTGCTGTAAATGGTGGCGATGGTGACGCCGATGCGGCTGACACCCCAATGCCAGGTGAAGAGCGCGATCGAAACCGGGCCGGCGCCGAGATAGAGAACGAGGACGATCTCGCGCCAGGTAAAGCCCATGCGGAAGTCGGCGATGCCGGCCACGGTGAGAAACGGCAGCGCCACCAGCAGAGCCAACGCGCCGATGGCGATCGTGATGGCGGTGATGCCCAATTGGCCCAGTTCCGGCATCCAGCGCTGCGCGCCCGCCGAGTACCAGGTGAACATGGCGATACCGCAGAAGACCAGAAGCTCGCCGCCGCGAAACTCCGCGGCATTGCCGCCCTCGGGCACCGACGCCATGACGCCGCCGGCGACCGCGACCGCCGCGCCGCACAAGACCGACGGCAGGAGCGGTATGCGGAAGACGAACCGCGCCATGAACGCCGCAATGATCGGCGAGGCCGCCGCGATGATGGATGAGGCGACGGCGCCGGAGTACTTGATGCCGATTGTCATCAGGACCGTCGATATGGCGATGCCGAAGATGCCCAAAAGCAGGCTCATCTTAAGCGGCACCCCACGCAGAATGCGGCCCTTCGTGTGCACCATGTAGGCGGTCAGCAAAAACAGTGTGCCCGACAGCAGGCGGCCGGCGGTGAGGTAGTAGGGGTCCCACGTTGCCAGCAACTCGGCGGTCACGATGAAGTGGGTTGCCCACACCGACGTGCCCGCGGCGAGGACCAGATTACCGGCTAGTTTTTGGCGCGCGGTGTAGGAAACGGCCGCTGAGGACATGATGGCTGCTTACGCCGTGGCGCCGGGATTTGGCAAGTCTTTCCTTGCTTTTTATGACATCAAGCGCTCGCCGCATGACGCCAGGATGTCGGCAATGCCGTCGCCGACACCTTTGCCGCGCCGGTCGGTGCGGATATAGATGCCGTCCGTCCTGTTGGCGTAGTTCTGCATGATCCGTTCGACCTCGGCTTCCGGCCACACCGGCGTCGGCACATAGACTGCCGAAATCCGGATGTTCATGGACGCGGCCTGGCGCGCCAGGCTGTCGGCCAGCGCATCATCCTCGCCGGGTGTATAGAGGTCGTCGAATCCACCGGGCAGCTGGTCGGTGATCAAGATGACGATGCGCACGTCGCCTTCAAAGGCGCCGTCGAAGTTGCCGATGCGGTATTGACCGTCCGGCGGAAGACGGTTCAGCACGGTGGCCAGTGCGTCTGCCGAGGCTTCGGGGATCTGCTCGCCGCCGGCCGCGCCCAGGCGAGACAGGTTCTCGGCGACGGATTCCTTTTTGGTCGATGGCGTCGGGCTGGCGTTGAGGTCGTCAAGAACCTGGATGTACTCGCGAAACACCACCAGGCCCAGGCGGAAGTCGCCGCCGGAGAGCTGTTCGATATCGTCGAGCAACCGAATCGACTGGCGCTGGATGCTGAGCAGCGCGCCCCACATGCTGCCGGATACGTCGAGGACAAAGACGACATCCATGGAACCGCATTGGCGTTCCGCTTGCTGGGCGTGGGCCGGCATTGCTTGCAGGCAAAAGGCAATGGCCGCTGCGATCGTCAGGAGCCTGATCATGTCGCGGAGCAGTTTGCCACAGGTCGCGAACACATCCATGACAACAAGCAGCGGTCAGGGTTGAGGCGCTTCCCAGGCGCGCATCGGCTCGCCGCAACGGTCTTCCACGCGGGCGACATAGTCAGTCAGCATGGCGCTCCCGGGCATGTTCCTTACGTCCAGTTCGAAGGCCCAATTGCCCGCGAGATCGGGCAGGATGTCCGCCCAGTACTGGCGTTCGGAATCGTACAATCGGTGAAGGCGCGCGCCCCGGTTGACCATCGCGTCGATGGCCGATTGTCCATGGTCGGCCTCCGCGTTCCCTACGGCAATGCCAAAGGCTTTGGCTGCTTCCTGCAACGCGATCTGGACACTCGGCCGCTGGCGTTCGAACCATGCGCGATTGGCGACGAGGCCGCCCTCATAGACCGCGCCCAGGCCCGCATCGGTCAGGTAGGGCGCGTGGCTGTCGAGCGACAGGCGTTCCATCTCGGCGGCGTAGGTGATGACGCCATCGATCTTGCCGGTTGCCAAGCCGACATCGAAGGTTCGGGCATCGCCGGCCAGCGCGGTGGCGCCGGTGCCTTGCAGCCACTCGACCGCCAGCTCTGGCGCCGAGATAACCTTGCCGTTGAGATCCTCGAGGGTCTCGACGGGTGATGTGGTCGCCAGCAGATAGGAACCTTCCGCATAACCGCCGCCCAGGTAGTCAAGACCCAGGCTGGCCCAGGCGAGGTCGAGCGCATCGAACGTGCCGTTCATGGCGTCGATCGTCGGGCCAACGATGGCCGGGTCGCCGCAGGAGAAGGGCGTCGCATAGCTGACGCTGAGCGGATAGAGCGCCCACGGATGGCGCGTCAGCGACACCAACGCGACCTGGGCGTCGCCCGACGCGACCAGATCGAACACGGAGCTTGGTTCGTCGGCGGTGGTGACGGCGATCCGGTGCCATCGTGCGGGCGCGCTCGAACCGTCGAGAGCGGCGGTGACATGGCTCTCGAAGACGTCGGCAAGCAATTGGGTCGACGGCGCGTCATCGTGTTCATCGACCGCCAGGGTGATGTCGAGAGTGGCGGCCGATGCGCCGCCGCAAACCATCATCGCGCACAAGACCAGGACGGTTGTCAGGAACCCACGAAGCCTGCGTGTCGACACAGCCGGCCTACATCAGGTTCAGCTGGCGCAGGCTGGCATGGCCGCCGCGCGCGACGACGATGTGATCGTGCACGACGATTTCGACCGTCTTCGCGGCGGCGACGATCTCGCCGGTCATGGTGATGTCGGCACGGCTCGGCGTCGGATCGCCGCTGGGGTGGTTGTGCACCAGGATCAGCGCCGTCGCGCCCAGTTCGATGGCGCGCTTGACGACCTCGCGCGGATAGACCGGTGTATGGTCGACCGTGCCCTGTTGCTGGACCTCGTCGGCAACAAGCCGGTTCTTCTTGTCGAGGAACAGGATGCGGAACTGCTCCTGCGCCTCGAACGCCATGGCGGCGCGGCAGTAGTCGACGACACTGTCATAGCTGCCCAGGATCGGACGCGCCGCCAACTCGCCTTTCAACAGGCGCGCCGCGGAAGCCTTCGCGACCATCAGCGCGACCGCCGTGTTCTGTCTGACGCCCTTGACTTCCATAAGGCGTTCGGGCTCGGCGGCGATGACCTCGGCAAAGCTGCCGAAGCGATCGATCAGCCGCTTGGCCAGCGGTTTGACGTCGCTCCGGGGGATGGCGAAGGTCAGCAGCAGTTCCAGCAGTTCGTAGTCGGGCAGGCTGTCGGGGCCGTCGCGCAGGAACCGCTGTCTCAACCGTTCGCGGTGGCCGTGATAGTGCGGCGTTTCCATAGTGCCGTCGGCCACCGGTTCGCAACCTAGACGTAAGGCGGCAGTTCGTGGCCGGCGGGCGACAGGGTGAAGACCTCGACGCCGTCCGCCGTCACACCGATCGTGTGTTCCCATTGGGCGGAAAGCGACTTGTCGCGCGTCACCGCGGTCCAGCCGTCATCCAGGATCAGCACGTCCGGCCGGCCCAGATTGATCATCGGCTCGATCGTGAAGAACATGCCTTCTTCCAGCGTCACGCCCGTGCCGGGACGGCCGTAGTGCAGGACATTCGGCTGGTCGTGGAAAACCTGACCGATACCGTGACCGCAGAAATCGCGGACGACGCTGCAGCGCTGACCTTCGGCGTAAGACTGAATGGCATGGCCGATATCGCCCAGCGTTGCGCCTGGCTTGACCATGTTGATGCCGCGCCACATGCATTCATGGGTTATCTCGACCAGGCGTTCGGCTTTGCGCTTCACCGCGCCAACCGGATACATGCGGCTGGTGTCGCCATGCCAGCCGTCGAGGATCACCGTGACGTCGATGTTGACGATATCGCCTTCGCGCAGGGCCTTGTCGGCGCTGGGGATGCCGTGACAGATGACGTGGTTGATCGACGTGCAGATCGATTTCGGGAATCCGCGATAGTTCAGCGGCGCCGGGATCGCGCCGTGATCGACGATAAAGTCGTGACAAAGCCGGTCCAGATGCTCGGTCGTGACGCCTGGCGCTACGTGGCCCGCGATCATGTCGAGCGTCGATGCGGCAAGGTGGCCGGCCGCGCGCATTTTCTCGAACGCTTCCGGACCGTGGATCCGGATCTGGGACTCCGGGTTGCGTTCAGCCCGTTTTAACTGTTGCATCGCCGCTCTCCGGCCCGGGGGGTCATAGGTGCAGGGGCACCGCTTTATCTAGGACGATCTCGTCTGGCGTCAATCTACACGAATAGGCATAGGCCTCAACGCCGCGCGCCATGGCATCGCGCAAGGCCGCCGCATAGTTAGGATCGATATCCTCGGCGACGGCAAAGCCGGGGCAGTCCATGCGCTGGATCACGTAGAAGACGGCGGCGCGGTTGCCGGCTTCGACCATGGTGGCGAGTTCGCCCATGTGTTTGGTGCCGCGCGCCGTCACCGCGTCGGGAAACTCGGCAAGTTTGTCGCGTTTCAGGTGGCAGTTCTTGATTTCGACATAACACGGTGGCCGGCCGTCCTGCTCGAGCAGGATGTCGATGCGCGAGTTGACACCATACTTGACCTCGCGGCGCAGGTTCTCGTAGCCGGCCAGTTCCGGGATCGCACCGGCCTCGATCGCTTCGGCGACCAGGCCGTTGGGGTGCGACGTGTTGATGCCGACCAGCCCGCCATCGGCGTGCGCCAGCTGCCAATCCCACTGCAGTTTGCGTTTGGGATTGTTGGCCGGCGACAACCACGTCTCCATGCCCGGTTCCTTCAGGCCGATCATGCCGCCGGGGTTCGCACAGTGCGCAGTCACGACACCGCCCGATTCCAGCTCGTGATCGGACAGGAAGCGTTTGTAACGTTTGACCAACCGCGCTCGTTCGAGAGGAGAGGGGAAACGCATCGCGCGTGCTCCAATCTAAGGCGTCGGCTGTACCGACGGCTGGAAGATCATGCCGGGTTCGTCCGGCGGCGGTTTTTCGGGCAGGGCCGGTTGCGGTTCGGCGTAGAAGACGAGCCCGGAACGCTCCTCGATGGTCGCCTGGTCGCTCGGCAGTTTCACCATAACATCGGTCGCCAGATCCTGTGCCGTTTCAGCCGCCTCCTTGAGCTTGACGGCGGTATCGCGGTCCCAGTCCATCACATAGGCGCGCGGTTCGCTCTCGCCTTGATGGCGCAGCCACAGATAGATCGCTTGACCTTCGCGAATGTCGGCGCCGACCAGGACCGCGCCTTCGTGAAAGTCCTCGAACCACTCCATGGTAATCGGTTTGGGCCGGCCCATCAGGCCCATGACGTCGACGTAAAGCAGGGGAACCAGTATCGCCAGCGCCCCCAGCGCCGTCAGCTTGCGCCATAACTTGCCCCGCGCGCGCACGGCCGACCAAGCGAGCACGGCGATCAGCACGACGGTCGCGACAAACATAACGGTCACATAGTCCATGGCTAAAGCCGCTCGCCCTCGTCCGGCACGCGCAGGGGCTTATAGAGGTCGTTGACGGTGAACGGCAGCAGGCCGCCGGCCTGGTTGAGTTCGAAGCGGAACACCGTGACTTCCTGATCCTCGCGCACCAGCTCGACCTTCGACAGCAAGATCTGTTGCGCCGGTTTGTCGGGCGATCGCTTGACGCTCACCATCGCCACCACCTCGATCGGCCACTCGGCCGTGTGGTTGCGATACATGTGCACGTTGACGGCGTACTCGCCCTCCGGCACGCCGCGGCTATACGCCATTTCATAGTTCATTGACGTGACGTCGCGGAAGTGGCCGAGGTCGTCGCGCAAGAGGTCAAAGATGACACCGCCCCGGTTGGAGTAGCCCACCGGCACGTCGCCGGGACCCTGGACCCAAAGGTCGACATCGGCATCGACATGTTCGTGCCAGCGGATTTCGACGATCACGTTGCCGGGCGCCATCAGGTCGGCCTGCTTTTCCTCCGGCGGGTTGACGTGCGGCAGAAGCAGGATGACGAGCGCGACGAAACCAAGCAGCGCGAGCATGATGACATCGCGGAAGACCGTGCCGCCGGCATCCTCGTCAAGGGGATCAAGCGCTCGCACGGGCCTCGCCCAATTCGACGACGGCGGCGATCAGACGCACGGTGCCCGACGCCAAAAGCTGATAGTTGGCCATCAGCCAGATGTTGAAGACCGCTCCGACCAGGGTCGTCATCAGGGCGGTCGACATGCCCTGGATCAGGGTCGTGACCATGGCAGAAATCTTCTCGGTCTCGCCGACGGTCTCGGGATCGACGCCGCTCAGCGCGATGATGAAACCGATGACCGTGCCGATCAGTCCCAGAAAGACCAGGCTGTTGCCGATATGGCGGACCAGCGTGATCCGCTGGCTCAGCTTAAGCCTTAAGGACGACCCCAGAATCTGGCGGCTTTGCGCATCCTTGCCCGCCGTCATGGCGAGGTAGGCCGCGGCGATCGAGCCGGGCGCGGGATCGTTGTACCTCGCACGGTTGATCTCGCGGCTGGTCTCAAAAACATGCCAACAGGCGAGAGCAAGACCGATCACAAATACACCCGCGATCACCAAAACGAGATGGGTGCTGTCGGCCTCGACAACGCGCGAAACCAAACCGCCGCCCCAGGCGGCAATCAGCAAGGCGAGCGCGATGAGGTTGAGCAGGCCGAATCGCAACAAAAGGAGGTAACTATAGGGATCAGTTGAAGAATCTTGACGTTGAGCCCCGCCGGTTGGCGCTTCTACGGCCGCCGAACTCGGCATGTTGTCGGTGGTGGTCGTCATGGCCGCCCCGGTTATTGATCGTCGAAACACTATAGCCGCCGCCCGCAGGTGCACCAATCCAAGCTTTGTTGATCGCTTCGGGAGCCGGCCCTTGTTGCGTCGGCGCGATTGCTGGGGCATGAAACGCCGTTCCACAGCTGGAGCCATCATGCCCGACACCGTCACCGCCGCCGTCCTGATTATCGGCAACGAAATCCTGTCGGGCCGTACCCAGGACGCCAACCTGGCGTATCTGGGCAAGAGCCTGAACGAGATCGGCATCCAGCTCAAAGAGGCCCGCGTCGTCAGTGACGACGAGGCCGAAATCGTCGATGCGGTGAATGCGTTGAGGTCGCGTTACGACTATGTCTTCACCACCGGCGGAATAGGTCCGACCCACGACGACATCACGGCCGACAGTGTCGCCAAGGCGTTTGGCGTCGGGATCGACTATCACCCGGAAGTCTATGAGGTCCTTAAGGCCAACTTCGAAAGCCGCGGCATGGAGGTCAACGAGGCGCGCATGCGTATGGCGCGCATCCCCGACGGCGCGAAGCTGATCGACAACACGGTCAGCCTGGCGCCGGGTTTCGAGATCGAGAATGTCTTTGTCCTGGCCGGCGTGCCGTCGATCGCGCGCGCCATGTTCGACGGCGCCAAAAACAGGCTGCATGGCGGCGTGACGGTGCTGTCGCGCTCGATCCGCGTCCATGTCGGCGAGGGGACGGTGGCCGCCGACCTGGCCGAGGCCCAGGCCGAATTCCCTGATGTCGACATGGGCAGTTATCCGTGGTCACAGAATGGCAAGTTCGGCACCAGCCTGGTTCTGCGCGCGACGGACAGGGAGCGTCTCGACCTCGCTTTCGATCATGTCTTCAAGTTGGCCGAGGCGCTCGGCGGCAAACCGCATGAGGAGCCGGTCGGCGACTGAGCCGAGCCGGACAAATCGGCATACCAGGCATGCGGGCGCGTTTCTTTCGCTTGCCTTGGCGGGACGGGCGCTCTATTCGTTGGTCATGGTCCGTCGATATGCAACCCGGCGTTTCCGCAAGCTAGGCGCGTGGCTTGCCTTTGTCGCGATGGCCGCCCATGTCGGGCTGGCTGCGATGTCGGGCCTTGCCATGGCGGCCACGCCGGCCGACGACGCGCCGGACGACTGGCCGTTCGGCGACCTCGTCATCTGCACGTCCGATGGTGTTCAGCTTGCTGGCCCCGATGAGGCCGGGACACCCGCACAGGCCAACCTCGGTGCCCATTGCGACAGTTGCATCACCACATGCTGTGCCGGCATGGGGTGCGACCGCGCCGGCGGTATGCTGGTTCTGCGTCAGCCGCTGGGCACCGTCCCCGCTGATTGGCTGACGGGTGGCCGGGATACGGCAGAACCTGCCCCGGCCGCGACCCTCGGCAACCGCGGGCCGCCACTCTCCGCTTAAGACATCTAGCGACCTGATGAGCGCTGCCGGGCCGTCGAAAGCTCAGGCGGCCGTGCTTGGATCTCTTGCGGAGTTTAGTCAATGTACAAGTCTGTTGTGCGGGGCGCAGCCATCGCCGCGCTCTGTCTGTCATTTGCCGGCGGTGCCCTTGCCCACGAGGATGAGGCCGAGGCCGGTATGGTCTTGAATGCCGACGGCACGGCGCCGATCAACGCCGATGGTCACGCGCCGATCGGCGTCATGGGCGACCATATGCACAAGGCCGGCGAATGGATGCTTTCCTATCGCTACATGTACATGAGCATGGAAGGCAACCGTATCGGTACCGACGGGGTGTCGCCGCAGACCATCGCGACAACGGTGCCGAACCGCTTCTTCGGCACGCCCGGCCAGCCGCCGACGCTGCGTATCGTGCCGTTGGACATGAGGATGGAAATGCACATGTTGGGCGGCATGTACGCGCCGACCGACTGGCTGACCCTGATGGTCATGGCCAACTACATCGAAAAGGACATGGACCACGTGACGTTTGCCGGCGCTGCGGGAACGACCGAACTCGGCAACTTCACGACCAACACCTCCGGTTTTGGCGACACCAGCGTTTCCGGCCTGATCGGCCTTTATGACGATGGCATCCATCACGTCCATCTCAACGCCGGCCTTAGCCTGCCGACCGGCTCGATCGAGGAAACCGGCCAGATCCTGGCGCCGAACGGGACACGGCCGACCGTGCGGCTGCCCTATGCCATGCAGTTGGGTTCCGGCACCTACGATCTGCTGCCTGGCCTGACCTATACCGGCAAGAGCGGTCAGATCGGATGGGGTGCGCAATACACCGGCGTGATCCGGTTGGACGACAACAGCCAGGGGTACTCGCTCGGCGATATCCACCGTTTGACCGGTTGGGCGAGCTATCAGTGGGAACCCTGGATCAGCAATTCGATCCGGCTGGCTGGTCAGACGATGGACAGCATCGACGGGATCGATCCCAACATCGTTGGTCCGGTGCAGACCGCTAACCCCGACTTCTATGGCGGCGATACCGTGGAGTTGCTGTTCGGCGTCAATTTTGCGGGACAGCGCGGCTGGCTGCGCGGTCAGCGCTTGGCATTCGAAATTGGTTTGCCGCTCTACCGCGATCTCAACGGCCCGCAGATGGAGACCGACTATCAGTTCACTCTTGGTTATCAAGTGGCCTTCTAAGGAGATAGATGTGACAAGAAAAATTCTTGGCAGTTTGGCGCTCGCCTTCGTCCTGAGCGCGACATCCATCCTCATGCGGCCTGCCGCCGCCCATGAATATGAGCACGGTGACCTCATGATCATGCATCCGGTGGCGCGCGCCTCCATGGGCGTGGCCGCTAACAGCGCGGTCTACATGACCATCGAAAACGCGGGCGAGCACGATCGTCTGATCGGCGTGTCGACCGATGTTGCCGAACGCGTCGAGATACACACGACGATCATGGAAGACGGTGTCTTGAAAATGCAGGAACTGGAGGAGGGTATCGCCGTGCCCGCCAGTGATAAGGCGATGCTCGAGACCGGCGGCTATCATGTCATGTTGATGGGGTTGGCCGAGCCCTTGCAGGTCGACGACAGCTTTACGCTGACGCTTGACTTCGAGAAAGCCGGGCCCATTGAGGTCGAGGTGATCGTGGTTCACCCCGAAGAACTCGGCGATGCCATGCATATGGAGGGCCACGACTAACCACTGCCGTCGGGCTGCTGGCTGGATCGGCATTCGACCCCGGCGGCGGCGCATAATCGGGCGCGCCGCCGCCGCAGTCTGGGGTGCCGTCACATGGCTGTTGTTAGTCCCTTTCTTCGGTCTCTCCTGAGGCTGGAGAGATCAGAAGCTGATCAACAGACCGGCACCACCGAAGTAGGTGTCGTAGTCGCGGTTGACCACGCCGTCATCGAACTGGTCGAAGCCGAGCGCACCTGTCACAGCGATGCCCGGACCCAGGTCGTACTGACCCAGGAGCCGGTAGGCGTCGAACTCGTCGGTGACGGCACCGGCGACCAGCGCGCCGGCGGCGTAGTCGATTTCCTGGTGCAGCCAGTAGATACCGGCACTCCAGGGACCGTCGGCGTAGTACGACAGACCGAGGTCGTAGGCTTCGGTGTCGGTACCGGCAACGTTGTTCCAGTCGTCGGTGCTCAGATAGGAACCGCCGATGCCCCAGTTGCCGTAATAGAGCACGATACCGGCATTCCAGGATTCCGAATCCACGTTGCCGAGGCCGGTGGGCAGGTTGTTGATGGCCTTGGTGGCGACATCGAGGTAACCGCCGGCCACGGTCAGGCCGACATCGCCGATCTCTCCGTCGTAACGCGCGGCAACGGACCATGTCTCGCCATGCGTGCCCGCCGGTGACACCGACGTGCCGCCGACCTTGACCGGCAGCAGATAAACGCCGCTGGCACGAGCTTCGCCGTTGTTCGGGGCATAAGAGGCACCGAACTGGAAGCCGTTGAACACCGGCGAGAAGTAGAACACGCGCGCATCGTCGCTGGTCTGGTTCGGGAACGTGGCGAACGTCGCGGTGGCACCAGCCGCACCGCGCGAGCGGAGAAGGCCCGTCGTCTGGCCAAAGAATTGCGACAGACCGTTGGCGAACACGGTCGGTGTGTTTGCCGCGAACACGTAGTTAATGTAAGGCGCAGCCGTCGCCATGATGTACGACGCCGGATCATCGTTACCGATGCGGAATTCGCCGAACGAGCCTTCGATGTAGGCGTAGTTCTCGTCCATCTGATCGCCCTGGGTCTCGCCCTCGATCTCGATGCGAACACCGACTTCAAGGCCGTTATCCAGAACCGTCTTGCCTTTGACCTGCAACTCGCCATCAAACTTGATGTCGTGGTCGCCTTTGTTGAAACCGGGCTCGTTCGGAATCGAAACGCCGTTACCCGCCGAATCATCGTTATCG
>JANQGO010000332.1 GCA_028277285.1 Alphaproteobacteria bacterium
TCAAGAGCCGGCACTCGGCGAGCGGCCAGCCGAGGCGGGCGCAGGCCAGGCTGAACGCACCGACGCCGGGCAGACAGACGATCTCGTCATGGTCGAAGCGGCGCATCAGCGTGACGCCGATGCCGTACGCCATGGGATCGCCGCTGGCGAGCACAGTGACCCGGCGGCCACGCAGGCTTTCCAGGCGCGCGACCGTCGCCTTCAACGGGCTCTCCCAGGTGAGCTTCTCGGCCGTGTGGCCGGCGACCATGGCGAGATGGCGTTCGCCGCCGACCAGCACCTCCGCGTCGTCAACCAGCGCACGCGCCGGTGCCGCGAGCCCGGCCAGTCCGTCCTCGCCGATGCCGATAATGCGGAGCCAGGGATTCATGGGATACCGCCCATCAGCGCGTTGACGGCGGCGGCCGCAAGGGCGCTGCCGCCGCGCCGGCCATGCACCGTGATGAAGGGCAGGCCGCTCTCGGCAAGCGCCTGTTTCGATTCCGCCGCGCCGACGAACCCGACCGGCATGCCGATCACAAGCGCCGGGCGCGCCGCGCCGTTATCGATCTTTTCGAGCAGGCGGAACAGCGCCGTCGGCGCGTTGCCGATGGCGACGGCGGCGTTGTCGAGATGCTCGTCCCACAGGTCGACGGCCGCCGCCGAACGGGTCGTCGCGTGCGTCGTCGCCAGGTCGGGCACGGCCGGATCGTTCAAACGGCACACCACCGCGTTCGCCGCCGGCAGACGGTTCGCGATGATGCCGCGCGCGACCATTTCGACGTCGCATAGGATGGCCGCGCCGGCCTCAAGCGCTCGGCGGCCCTGCGCCACGGCACCAGGCGACAAGGCGAGGTCCCCGACCAGATCGGTCATGCCGCAAGCGTGGATCAGGCGAACGGCCAACGAACGGGTGTCGTTGTCAAACCGCGACAGGTCCGCCTCGCCTTCGATGATGCGGCGGGACTCCCGGTAGATGGCGTCGGGGTCGCGCAGGTAGGTCGCGGTTTCAGGCGGCGGCATGGCGCCCGTCCGCAAACAGCGTATCGACATCGACGGCGATGCGGCCCGACTTGGTGCCCGGTTCGGTAACACCCAGGATCCAAGCCTCCTCGGTTTCGACCGCCCGGCGCTCGGCATCGGTCAAGTCATCCGCACCGGCGAACAGAGCACCGAGGGCGCCTTCATCGTCGAGCGCTCTGAGATGGCCGACCATCGCCTGAACCTGAAGGGAGTCCTTGACCGCGCCGCTGTTCGAGCGCGGCGCGACCAGCGAAGGGTAGATCTCCGCCAAAACGACGTCGCGGTCGCCCAAGTCAGACTTGGTCAGGGTCTTAAGGCCGGTTTCGAATGGCCAGATCCGCGCCTTGAACCGCGTGTCGTGGCGCAACGCCTTCACGACCGGCAGGCCCATCAGGATCTGACTGCCGACCGAGCCGGTATAGGCGAGTTTCCAGACCGGCTGCGGGCCGGTGATGTAACGTTCGCCGATACGCCGCTCGGCGAGCCGTCCGCGACCATAGGCGTCGGGCCGCCGTGTCGTCAGCGTCGCTCGCGCCTGGCCTGCGGGGCAGCCCCAGAACGGACCGGGCCGGCCGAGCCTTCGGTTGAGACCGGCGCCGACGTCGAACCGGTTGTTGGTGTTGTCGTCGCCGTCCTCGATCAACCGGTCGACCTCGTCCCAGGCGGCGCGCCACGCCGGTCCCTTCAGGCCGAGTGTCCGGGCGAAGCCTTTGGGATAGCCGAACGGGAAATCAAAACCGGCGATGACTTTCCAGCCGGCTTCCCGGCAGCCGACAATCAGTTCGGCGATGCGGTCACGCGCCGCCGCCCGTGTCGCCGGGTTCTCCAACGTCAACAGACGCAGGCCGCCGGCAGAGCGTGATGCCAGGCAAATCCAGACCGAATCCTTGCCCGTCCGCGGCACCGCCGCCGCGCTCCAGTCGACCATCATGTAGGCGTCGAACAGCGCCATATCGTCTCAGCCCTTCAGGGTACGCGGGCCCAGCGGGTGGTCGGCGTGCGGATAGGGATGGTGGCCGTGATCATGGCTGTGGCCGTGGAGATGGTGGTGACCGTGATCGTGGCTGTGCCCGCCGTTATCCGCCGGACCGGTGCCGATGCCCTCGACATGGTGGTGATGGCTTTCCTGAGCGAGGCCGACCTCGTCCTCGAAGCCAAGCACCTGCATGCGGTACTTGCAGGACTGGCAGTTCATGTTGCCGGTGCCGCCTTCGATCTCCTCGATCCGGTCAAGGAAGGTGTCGACCACCCGGGGATGGTCGTTCAGGTAGCCCGCCTTGACGAACTCGACATCGGGAAACTCGGCAGCGACGATATCCGTGTGATCGTAAATGCGGCGCACCAGGATGCCGGTGAAGAGGAAGTACGGAAAAACGACGATGCGCTTGTAGCCCAGCCGCACCGCGTGGCGTAGCCCGGGCTGAACCAGCGGGAACGTCACGCCGGAATAGGCGACCTCGCCCCAGCCGAAGCCAAGGCCCTCCCACAACATGCGCCCGACCTTGGCGACGTTGGAGTTGGCGTCCGGATCCGATGCGCCGCGCCCGACGGTCACCAGCAAGGTGTCGTGCAGCGCCACCTCGCCGTTCGCCTTGTTGGCGGCCTCGACGGCGGCCATGACGCGGTCGCCGCCGGCGCGCACCATGCGCGTGTCGATGCCGAGATCCCTGCCGAACTTGATCGTCAGGCCGTCGTGCTGGGCCATATAGGTATTCAGTACCGACGGCACGTCGTTCTTCACGTGGCCGGCGGCGAACAGCATGCCCGGCACGGCCAGGATGTTCTTGGCGCCGCCGTCGCGCAGCTTGTCGAGACCGTCGCGAATGATCGGCGTCGCGAACTCCAGGAAGCCGTGTTCAAGCGGCACGTCGACACGTTCGCGCAGGCGCTCGGCGATGGCGGCAAACTCGGTGATGGCGCCCTCGTCGCGGCTGCCGTGGCCGCACAGCATGATGGCCGTCTCGCTCATGATCGTGTCCTTTCCCCCGTGGGACGCGGGTTGTTTCGATTGACGCCCGGGACCCATCGTCCCATGTACGCGCCATGTTTTGGGATCTCGCCGCGCCGTCGGTCCTGGCGGCGGCCTTGCTTCTGGATGCGCTGATTGGCGACCCGCGCTGGCTGTGGGGCCGCGTGCCCCATCCGGTCGCGGTTCTGGGCGGCCTGATCGACTGGCTCGACCGGCGCCTCAACCGCCGCGATGCGGCGACCCGCCATCTGCGCGGCCTTCTTGTGCTGATCCTGGTGACGGTGCTGGCCGCGTTCCTCGGCTGGGTGATCGTGGCGATCACCGATCTCATCCCGTTCGGCTGGCTGATCGAGGCGTTCTGTGCCTCCGTCCTGATCGCCCAGCGTGATCTCTACGTGCACGTGCGCCGCGTCGCCCAGGGCCTGCGTGATGAGGGCCTGGCAGGCGGGCGGGCCGCGGTCGCCCATATCGTCGGACGCGACCCCAAGGCGCTGGATGACCACGGCGTCGGGCGCGCGTCGATCGAGTCCTGCGCGGAAAACTTCGCCGACGGCGTCGTCGCACCGGTGTTCTGGTTCCTGCTGTTCGGCCTGCCCGGCATGGCGGCCTACAAGGCCGTCAACACGCTGGACAGCATGCTGGGCCACAAGAGCGAGTCCCACCGCGCGTTCGGCGCGGCCTCGGCCCGCTTCGACGATGCGGTCAACTGGATCCCGGCGCGGATTTCGGCCTTCATCATTGTCTTGGGCGCCTGCTTCATGACCGGCAGCCGTCCGGGCGACGGCCTCAAAGCCGTCTTCCGCGACGCGCCGCAGCACAACTCGCCCAATGCCGGCTGGCCGGAAGCCGCGTTCGCCGGCTCGCTGGGCATCGCCATCGCCGGCCCTCGTCAATACGGTCACGAGACCGTCGACGGCGCCTGGATGGGCGATGGCCGGACGGACGTCACCGCCGAGGACATCGACCGTTCGCTCAAGCTCTACGTGAATGCGTGCATCATTCATGGGCTGATCGCCGTCACCTTGCTGACCTGGCTTTGATCGCCGGCGGCAATCGCCAGCAGGCGGTCGAGGTCGAGGGCCTGTTCGACACCGTCGGCGACCCGATCGAGCGCCTCGTCGACCTCGGCCTCGAAAGCCAGCCCTGAGACCGCCCGTTTCCTTAGCCGCGCCAGGAAACGGTGGCGGAAGCCGTCGGCAGCGAACAGGCCGTGTACGTAACAGCCCATGACGCGGCCTGAGGGCGCGACGGCGCCATCGGGCCGGCCATCGATCTCGATCATGGGCCGCGCGATCCCGTCGCCCGTCGTCTCGCCGATATGCATCTCGTAGCCGGTGAAGTCCGCGCCGGTCTCGACGTCGCGCGCGGTGACCTCGGTCAGCCGCTTGTCGCCGGCCAGCACCGTTTCGACGTCGAGCAGGCCGAGGCCGGGCTCCGTACCCGCCGCGCCCTCGATGCCGTCAGGGTCGGCGACCGTCTGACCCAGCATCTGGTAACCCGCGCAGATGCCGAGCACCCAGCCGCCGCGCCGGATGTGGGCGGCAAGGTCGATATCCCATCCCTGCGCCTTCAGATCGCGCAGGTCGCCAACCGTCGCCTTTGAGCCCGGCAGGATGACCAGATCCGCATCGCCCGGCAGCGGCTCGCCCGGTTCGACCACGGTGACCGCGACATCGGGCTCGGCCATCAGCGGATCGAGGTCGTCGAAGTTGGCGATACGGGCAAGCCGGGGCACGGCGATGCGGATGGCATCGCCGGTCCGATCTTCCGGCGCGAAGCTATCAAGCGCGACCGCATCTTCCGCAGGTAGCCGTTTGGCGTCGGCGAGATGCGGCACAATGCCCAGGCACGCCAAACCGGTGCGTGCGGCGATGATCGACAGCGCGTCGTCGAACAGCGCGGGATCGCCGCGAAACTTGTTGATGATATAGGCCCGGATGCGCGCCCTCTCGTCCGGCTCCAAGAGCGCCATGGTGCCGACCAGACTGGCGATGACGCCGCCGCGGTCGATGTCGCCGACCATCACCACCGGAACGTCGGCGGCCTCGGCGAAACCCATGTTCGCGATATCGCCCTGGCGCAGGTTGACCTCCGCCGGACTGCCGGCGCCTTCGACCAGCACGAGATCGGCATTCGCACCAAGCCGTTCGAAACTCTCGATGACGCGCGGCAAGAGCTGCGGTTTGAGCGTGTGATAGTCGCGCGCCTGCGCCTCACCGAAGACACGGCCCTGCACGACGACCTGGGCGCCGCGCTCCGACTGCGGCTTCAGCAGAACCGGGTTCATGTCGACCGAGGGCGCGATCCCGGCGGCGCGGGCCTGCAGCATCTGGGCGCGGCCGATCTCGCCGCCCTCAGACGTCACGCCTGCGTTGTTTGACATGTTCTGCGGTTTGAACGGCCGCACCTTCAGGCCGCGGCGGGTATAGGCGCGCGCCAGGCCGGCGACCAGCAGCGACTTGCCGACATCCGATCCGGTGCCCTGCAGCATGAGGGCGGGCAGGCGCGTCACGACGGCCCTACTCCGCGTCGATGCCGGTGAGCGCGGCGCGCAGGCCATCGGCATCGTCGTTCGCGACGGTGCCGGCCTGCACGATCTCGCGGGTCGTCGCGGCCTCGCCATAGTAGAGCTGGTTGGTGTCCTCGTCGGGGATCAGGATCGCGCCTTCGACGGCGACGCCGGCGAACAGGCCCTGGCCGGTGCCATAGGCATAGATGTCCTGATCGAACTCGGTGCTGGTGGTGGCCGCCTTGGCGTTGACGCCGACCGGCCCGGCGGCGACGGACGCATCGCCGCCGATCTCGATCTTGTCGGCCAGCATCGCCTCCAAGCCGTCATCGGTCATGATGACCAGGACGACCTGGTTGACCGAGGCACCGATCTGAAGGCCGACGCTGCCCGACGCCATGGTCATGAACGCCGGATAGCTCCACGCGCCGGTGTTCAGGTCATGGGCCAGCAAGACCGCCTCGCCCACCTCGCCGCCGATGATCAGGCCGGCCTTATAGAGCGCCGGCACGACGACCACACCGCGGGCGCGGGTCAAGAGGCCGCGCAGGTTCTCGAAATCGGGATCGGCGACGAGCTGTTCGACCGTGGCCTGGGCATCGCCGACCAGATCCTGCGGCGTGTCCGCATGGGCCGGCGCGGCGACGGCCAACGCCGCCGCCACAACCCAACCCATGAACCATTGCCGCAGAACCGACATCCTCGATCAGCCCCGATCAGAAGCCGGAGAGGCGCGCGCGCAAGGCGTTCGCGCCGGCGTTGTCGACCACGCGGTTGATCATGATATCCCGCAGGGTGACCGAACGGCCGTAGTACTCGGCATTGCGCTTGCTGTCCGGCTCGATGACCGCACCCTCCAGCGAGGCGCCGACAAAGAGGCCTTGCGCCTTGGTGTAGGAATAGACATCGGCGCCGATATCCGTCGTGGTCTGTGCCGCGACACCCGCGCCGACGGGACCGGCGGCGACGGAAGCATCGCCGCCCAGGGTGACCTTGTTGGAGAGGATCGCCTCCAGACCGCCATCGGTCATCACCATCAGAACGACCTTGGAGACCTGGGCGCCGATCTGCAGGCCGACGCTGCCGGCACCCATCTGTAAGAAGCCGACCGGGCTCCAGCTGCCGTCCTCGCCGCGCACCAGCATGACCGCGTTGCCGAACTGGCCGCCGATAATGAAACCGGCCTTGAACATGTCGGGCACGATGATGATCGCCTTGGCGCGGTCGACCAGGGAGTTGAGGTTCTTGAAATTGGGATCGGCGCTCATGTTGTTGAAGGTGACGAGCGCGGAATCAACGATGTTCTGCGGCGAGTCCGCGGCTTTCGGCGATGCCGCCGGGATCGCCAGAGCAAGCACGAAAACGGCTGCGATCAGGTGTTTCATGGCTGCGAATTCCTTTCCAGGTATTCCTGAACGGGTGGAAGGAGTGCGGTGCGCCTCATGGTCCCCTAGGTTTCTTTGCTTAGAACTCCACCCCCGGCTGGCCGCGAACACCGTCGCGGAAGGGGTGTTTGACAAGCGTCATTTCGGTCACCAGGTCGGCCATGTCAATGAGCTCGGGTTTGGCGTTGCGCCCGGTGATCACGACATGCAGATCGGGCCGCTTTGTGGCAAGCGTATCCAGGATCTCGTCCAGATCGACGTATTCGTAGCGCAGCGCGACGTTCAGTTCGTCCAGGATCACCATGCGGATCTCCGGATCGGCCATCATCACCTTCGAGGCCTCCCAGGCCGACGTCGCCGCGGCGATATCGCGCTCGCGGTCCTGGGTTTCCCAGGTGAACCCTTCGCCCATGATCTTGTGGCTTACGAGATCGGGAAACTGGGCGAACAGCATGTGTTCGCCGGTCTCGCGCCGGCCCTTGATGTACTGGACAACGCCGATCTTGTAGCCGTGGCCCAGGCATCTCAGCGCCATGCCCCAGGCAGCCGACGACTTGCCCTTGCCCTTACCGGTATGGACGATGATCAGGCCGCGCTCCTCGGTCTTCGACGCCATCATCTTGTCGCGCGCGGCCTTGCGCTTCTTCATCTTCTCGCGATGGCGCTCGTTGACGTCTTCGGTTGCGATGGTGGTGTCTTCGCTCATGCGACATCCTCCTCGGCATTGCCCGCCAGCGTGTTCAAAAGCGGCATGGTGGAATTGCGGCGCGGCCGCCACAGGCCGCGCGCCTCGGCCTCGGCCAGACGGCGCGCGATGTCGCCCAGAGCGGCCGGGTTGGCGCGCTCGAGGAAACTTCGGACATCAGGGTCCAGAAGATAGGCCTCGAAAACGGCGTCAAAGTGGTGATGGGCGACGCAGCGCGCCGAAGCGGCGAAGCCGAACAGATAATCGACCGTCGCAGCCATCTCGAACGCGCCCTTGTAGCCGTGGCGCATGACGCCGGCGATCCACTTGGGATTGACCACGCGGGCGCGAACAACCCGTGCGATTTCCTCTTCCAGGCGCCGGATCGCCGGGTTTTCCGGCCGGCTGGTATCGTTGTGATAGACCACGGGCTGGCGGCCCGAAAGCTCACGCACGGCCGCGGTGATACCGCCCTCGAACTGGTAGTAATCGTCGCTGTCGAGCAGGTCGTGCTCGCGGTTGTCCTGGTTGTGCAGCACCGCTTCGACCTGCTTCAGCCGGTCACGGAACAGGTTGTGCTGGGCCTCCCCATCGGCGCCGTCGCCATAGGCATAACCCGACCAGGCGAGATAGGCATCGGCCAGATCGCCTTCGTTCTCCCAGATGCCTTCGTCGATCAGCGCCTGCAGTCCGGCGCCATAAGCGCCCGGCTTGGAGCCGAAGACCCGGTGCCCGGCCATCTGGCGCGCCCGGTCGGGCTCAACACCCTCGGCAACGAGCCGCGCCTCCTCCTGGGCCGCGCGGGCCGCCAGCGGGTTGACGTCGGCCGGTTCGTCGAGCGCGGCGACGGCGCGCGCGGCGCTGTCGACAAGATCGATCAGGTTGGGGAAGGCGTCGCGGAAGAAACCGGAGACACGCAGCGTGACATCGACACGCGGGCGGCCCAGCACGCTTGCGGGCATGACCTCGAAGCCGGTCACACGTCCGCTTCGGGGCTCCCATTGCGGCTGCACGCCCATCAGCGCCAGTGCCTGGGCGATATCGTCGCCGCCGGTGCGCATGTTGGCGGTGCCCCAGCAGCTCAGCGCGACGGCGCGCGGCCATTCGCCGTGGTCCTGGACGTGGCGTTCCAACAGCAGCGTCGCCGACTTCCAACCCAGCGTCCACGCCGCCGGCGTCGGTACGGCACGGGTGTCGACCGAATAGAAGTTGCGCCCCGTTGGCAGGACATCGGGACGTCCGCGCGACGGCGCGCCGGACGGCCCCGGCGCCACGAAGCGGCCGTCGAGCCCGGCCAGCAGACCGGCCATCTCAGCGTTGCCCGAGCCCGCGATGGCTG
>JANQGO010000381.1 GCA_028277285.1 Alphaproteobacteria bacterium
CCAGCCCAGGCGCGAGCGCATGCGCTCCTCCACGCCGTCGAGATCCGCGGGGCTCTTGTCGGCCGAGATCACGACCTGGCGGTTCTGGTCGACCAGGGCATTGAAGGTGTGGAAGAACTCCTCCTGGGTCGATTCCTTGCCGGCGATGAACTGGATGTCGTCGATCATCAGGACGTCGACCGAGCGGAACTGCTCCTTGAAGTCCACCTGGGTCTTGAAACGCAGGGCCCGGATGAACTTGTACATGAACTTCTCAGCCGACATGTAGAGCACCCGGCGCTCGGGCGTCGTCCGGCGGATATGCCAGGCGATGGCATGCATCAGATGGGTCTTGCCCAGGCCGACGCCGCCATAGAGGAACAGCGGGTTGAAGGTAACCTTCTCGGCCTCCGCGACTCGGCGCGCGGCGGCATGGGCGAACTCGTTGGGCTTGCCGACGACGAAGTCGTCGAACGTAAAGCGCGAATCGAGCGTTGCTTCGAAGGCGTTGACGTCATCTATATGGGTGACGGTCGCGGAGCGATTGCTGCCGGTCATGTCACTGGCCTGCACGGCGGTGGTGGCGGCCTGGGCGCGCGCGCTTGCCATCGAACGGCGCGCGGGCGCCTGGCGCGGTGCGCCGACCTGGATACTGATCCCGGTGATCCCGTCGTTCTCGCCCAGCCATAGGTCGCGCAAACGCTGGCCGCAACGCGACATCACCCATTCGCGCATGTTGCCGCTGGGCACCCGCATGACAACCTCGCCATCGGCGACACCGTCCAGCGATAGCGGGCGCAACCATGTCTTGAATGCTGCCTCGCCAAGTTCGGCCCTTAAACGACCACGTACGCGCTTCCATTGCTCCTCGACATCATGATCAAGAGTTACGGCTTCAACGGCCATCGATGTTTTCCCCATCTGCGTCAACGCCACGTCACGTGGCCATGCAACGAGTCGCTAAGGATTCTCAACGAGTCGGCCGCTTCCCTTGAACGCGACAAAGAAACTTGTGCGTTGTTCATGACGGCTTCGTTTGCATCGACACTGCTGCACCGCGCCCAACAACAAATTTGCGGCGTTTGAATTTTTCTTTTGGTATCAATGATTTGCACGACTTCGTATCACCCCCTGCGGCATCCCCTTATCGGCGATGCATCACGACTCCATTTGTCTGCGGTTCCAAATCTCGAGACGACGACCCACGCGCCGGGGATAGTGGACTACCCCACCGTTGAAGGCTTTCGCCGAACAGACCTGCCGTTCTTTGGATTTTTTGTTGGCCGGAACCCTCGACCTTGGGTGCACCTTAAATCAACGGTGGAAGCACAGACAATGGGGTCATCACGCGAACATGACCCCGTCAAGAAAGACAACAATCACGAGTTGTATATCTCTATGATGAGATGGCAAAGAAAAACGCGCCGGATAATGTCATCCGACGCGTTCGAAAACGTGAAGGGTGCGCGCCCGTTGGCGCGCAAGATTACATTTGTGCGACGCGGCGCGCCAAGCGTGACACTTTTCGCGACGCGGTGTTTTTGTGCAACACCCCGACCTTCGCACCACGCATCAGTTCGGGCTGCGCATCTTTCAACGCGGCCTTCGCAGCTTCCTTGTCGCCGGTGGCAATCGCCGTCTCGACCTTTTTGACATAGGTACGGATGCGGCTGAGGCGCGCGCGGTTAACGGTTGTGCGGCGCTGCGTCTGGCGGACGCGCTTACGGGCTTGTGCCGAATTGGCCATGATCGTCTCGTTCATCTTGGTGAAATTGGGAGGCGGGTTATAGCGGCGGGCCGGTGCATCGTCAATCGCAGCATATCCGGCGATTCGCGACGTCTTGATCGACCGGTTTCAGACTCTCTAGCAGCATCATCGCGGTGCGAGCGAGAAACTGACTGTCGCGACCGCACCGTCGTCGTCGATGACTATCGTCAGCACTTCGCCTTCGCGGGTGAAGACCATGTCGTCGTCGCTCGCCTGCCAGCCGAGCTGGAGGAGTGTGTCGCCATAAAAGGCGCGAACGTCATCGGCCGCGACATCGCCGTGCGCGATCGCCTCGACGATGCGCCCTTCGGGTTTGTCGTAGATGATCGCGGCGTCGGGGTCCTCGACCAGTCCCTCCATCAGCGGCAGGTCGCCGATACCGGCAACAAAGGTGTTGTCGTTGTCGGCGCTTGTGGGATGAGACAGCGCGATGACAATGAGGGCCGCGATAAGGAGACGTGAGGTCATGGCTAACGTTGGCAGAAACCGCAATAGAATGTCGAGCGGTTCGATTGAACGATCCGTTTGACCAAACCATGGCAGCCCGGTGTCGGACATGGCTGGTCTTCGCGATCGTAGACGCGCCAGCGGTGCTGAAAGTAACCGAGCTCGCCATCGGCCTGCACGTAATCGCGTAGCGATGATCCGCCGGCCTCGATCGCCTCGGCAATGACATCGCGTATCGCCGCGGCCAAGCGCTCCGCGCGCTGACCTTTGACACTGGCGGCCAAACGACGCGGCGATATGCCGGCGCGATGAAGCGCCTCGGACGCATAGATGTTACCGACGCCGCCGACCACCGTCTGATCTAGAAGCGCTGCCTTGATCGGCGTGCGTTTGCCGGCCAGACGGTCTGCCAGATGCGGGCCGGTGAAACCCGGTTCCGTCGGATCGAGTGCCAGATGGCGCAACAAGGGGTGAGACGATTCGCTCTTTCGATCGGTCAACGTCATCAAACCGAAACGCCGGGCGTCGTTATAGACGACACTTTCCCCCTGATCGGTGTGCAAGACGACGTGGTCGTGGGTTTCAAGCGGCGCGTTGCTGCCCTTGGGCCTGACAACCATGCGCCCGGACATCCCCAGATGCGCGATGACCACCGTGTCGTCGTCCAGATCAAGAAGCAGATACTTGGCGCGGCGTCGCAACGCTTCGACTCGGTGTCCTTCAAGTCGCGCGGCAAAACCGTCGGGGAACGGGATGCGCAGATCCGGCCGCCGCTGTTCGACGCGCGTCAACACGCGCTGCTCCAGGATCGGCTGCAAACCGCGCCTTACGGTCTCGACTTCGGGTAGCTCCGGCATGGTGCGGCGAAACTAGCGCCGTTTGAGGGCGCGCGCTATGGTCGCCGCCATGTTGGGCGACGGAAACAACGACCACGCAACACGTTTCGGCGACCGCGTCGTCGGCGAAGACGAAAAGGCCGGTCTGGTGCGCGATGTCTTCGAGAGCGTGGCGCCGCGCTACGATCTGATGAACGATCTGATGAGCGTCGGCGTGCATCGCCTGTGGAAGCGCCAGATGGTCGCCGCGGTGAAAGCGAAGGCCGGCCATCATGTTGTCGACGTGGCCGGCGGCACCGGCGACATCGCCTTTCGCCTGATCGGCCAGGGCGCCCGCGTCACGCTGGTCGACATCAATCCCGCCATGTTGGAGGTCGGGCGCGACCGAGCCTTTGACCGCGGTCTGATCGACAACCTCTCATGGGTGTGCGGCGACGCCGAAGCCTTGCCGGTGGCCGACGGTTCGGCCGATGCCTATACGATCGCGTTCGGCATTCGCAACGTCACCCATATCGAACGCGCGCTTCAAGAAGCGCGACGCGTGCTGAAGCCGGGCGGTCGATTTGCCTGTCTTGAGTTCAGCCATGTGGTGCTGCCGGTTCTCGACGGCGCCTATCGCGTCTATTCCGATGCGGTGTTGCCGCGCCTCGGCGGCATCGTCGCCGGCGATCCCGATTCCTATCGTTATCTCGTCGAGAGCATCCGCCGCTTTCCCGATCAACGTGCCTTTGCACATATGATCAGCGAGACCGGTCTCGACCACGTCAAGGTCGTTAACCTGACCGGCGGTGTCGCGGCGCTTCACACGGCGTGGCGGCTCTAAGCCGACAACGGCAGATATGACCGGTGTGATCGGAAGCGTTCGCCATCTGGCGCGGTTGTTCGCCATCGCGCGAACCCTTGCCCGGCACGATGCACTGTTCCCGCTCGAGATGCTCGGTGTCGCGCCGGCGCTGACATGGGCGGCGCGTCAGGTGTCGCGTCAGGAGGTGCCGGGCCGGCGCGGCGAACGTCTGGCGGCGGCGCTTGAGGAACTCGGCCCCAGCTTCATCAAGGTCGGCCAGTTGCTGTCGGTGCGGCCCGATCTTGTGGGTGACGAGATCGCCCACGACCTCTCCAATCTGCAGGACAGTCTGCCGGCGTTCTCGGGCGACGCGGCGCGCGCGGCGATCCAGGAAGAGTTCGACGAAAGCGTCGACAGCCTGTTCGAGAGTTTCGACGATAACGCGGTCGCCGCGGCGTCCATCGCGCAGGTGCACTTCGCCACCACCACCGATGGCCGCGACGTCGCGGTCAAGGTGTTGCGTCCGGGTATCGAGGAGGTCTTTGCCGCCGATTTGGCATTGGCGCTGTGGCTTGCGGAATGGGTGGAACGTACCCAGCCCAGTCTGCGCCGCCTCAAACCTGTCGAAGTGGTGCGCACACTGGCCGACTCCGTCGCGGTCGAAATGGACCTGCGGCTGGAAGCGGCGGCCGCGTCGGAACTGGCGGAGAACACGGCCGGCGACGCCGGGTTCCGCGTGCCCGCCGTCGACTGGCAGCGCACCGGCCGGCGTGTCATGACGGTCGAGCGCATCAACGGCATTCCCATCGACGAGCGCGACGCGTTGATCGCCGCGGGCCACGACCCCGAAACGATTGTTGGCCAGGCGGCCGAGGTGTTCTTCAACCAAGTGTTTCGCGACGGCTTCTTTCACGCCGACATGCACCCGGGCAATCTGTTCGTCGACGAGAACGGTGTCATCGTCGCCGTCGACTTCGGCATCATGGGACGGCTCGACCGGCAGACGCGGCGCACGCTGGCGGAGATGTTGCTCGGTTTCCTGACACGCGACTACGGCCGCGTCGCCGATGTGCATTTCGAAGCCGGCTATGTGCCGAAGTCGTCGTCGCGCGACCTCTTCATGCAGGCATGCCGATCGATCGGTGAACCGATCTTCGAGCGGCCGCTCAACGAAATCTCGCTCGCGCGTCTCCTGGCGCAACTGTTTCGCGTCACCGAACAGTTCGGCATGGAGACCCAGCCGCAGCTCTTGATGTTGCAAAAGACCATGTTGATGACCGAAGGCATCGGGCGCGCGTTGACGCCGGGCCTCAACATCTGGGAGGTCGCGCGGCCGCTGATCGAGGAGTGGAGCGTCGCCAACCTGGGCCCGCAGGCCAAGATCATGGATGGCGCCAACGATGCCGGCGAGTTCGTGCAGCGCATGCCGGGCATGGCGTTGAAGGCGGAGAAGCTGGTCAACGACCTGACGAGCGGCGGTCTCAAACTGCATCCCGACACCGTCGAGGATATGGCCCGCCAGCAGGCGGCCCGCACGTCCCGGACACTGCGTTGGCTGTGGGTTCTTGCCGGGATCGCGCTGCTCGTCGCGGTGATCGCCTTGATCGACTGAGACCGCTCCGCTGGGGTTGCAGATCCGGCTTGAGAGCGTGGCCTTCGCCCGGCGATGCCCGACCCGGTGTTCCCACATTGTCTTTGGCCGGAAAAGCCGCTCAACAGGTGGCCGTCGAAGCCGGTCAGGCAGATGCAGACAGCATTAATGTGCCATTTTGGGACTAGTCTGGGCAGTGCGCGGATGCCGTGACGACCCCTTGCACCCTCCCCCTGACACGCCTACCTTTTCGCAGGTGCAGCATGGCGATCAGCCGAGGAGGCCCCGATGCTGGACGGCAAACGTCTTCTGTTGATCATTTCCGGCGGTATCGCGGCCTACAAGTCGCTCGAGCTGATCCGGCGCCTGCGCGAGCGCGGCGCGGCCGTGCGCTGCGTCCTCACGGCCGGCGGCGCCCAGTTCGTCACGCCGCTCTCGGTCGCCGCGCT
>JANQGO010000088.1 GCA_028277285.1 Alphaproteobacteria bacterium
ATCCAGGCGCTGCGTGAGGCGACACCCGATACGACGATCGAGATCCTGACGCCCGACTTCCTGCGCAAGGAAGGCGCGATCGAAGCGGTCGTCGCGGCCAGGCCCGATGTCTACAATCACAATCTGGAGACTGTGCCGCGGCTCTATCACAGCGTGCGGCCGGGTTCGCGCTACTTCACCTCGCTGAACCTCCTGTGGCGGGTCAAGCAGAGCGACCCGACGATCTTCACCAAGTCAGGCCTGATGGTGGGTCTGGGCGAAAGCCGCGACGAGGTGCAGCAGGTGATGGACGATCTGCGCGAGGCCGATGTCGACTTCCTGACCATCGGCCAGTACCTGCAGCCGACGCCCCATCACCACGCCATCGACCGTTTCTGGACGCCCGAGGAGTTCGAGGATCTCGAGAAGATCGCCTATGCCAAAGGCTTCCTGATGGTCTCGGCGAGCCCGCTGACCCGTTCGTCCTATCACGCCGACGCCGATTTCGCGCAGATGCGCGAGAACCGTCTGAAGGCGCTTGGCTGATGCCGACGCACGCCGAACAGCGCCCTTTGCCCTATACGCCCGAACAGATGTTCGAGCTGGTCGGCGCCGTCGAGCGTTATCCGGAGTTCCTGCCATGGTGCACGGCAACGCGCATCAAAAGGCGCGAGGAGAACATCGTTTGGGCCGATCTCGCGGTCGGCTTCAAGGTCTTCCGCGAGACCTTTACCTCGAAGGTAACCCTGGACCGGCCGGACCGTATCGACGTCGAATACCTCGACGGGCCGTTCCGTTATCTGAACAACCACTGGAAGTTTCTGCGCCAGCCCGACAACTCGACCGTGGTCGATTTCTATGTCGACTTCGAGTTCCGCTCGCGGATCCTGCAGAAGGCGATCGGCGTGCTGTTCGAGGAGGCGGTCAGGCGCATGGTCGCCGCCTTCGAAAGCCGCGCGCAGCAGCTCTATGGTGCCGACACCGCGGCCAGCCAGGCTGTGGCCGAGACGCTGCAGTCGAGTTCAAGCTGACCATGGGGGCGACGATGCCAAAACGCACCGCCGATGTGCCGGCTTACGCGGGCGCGTGGGTCAACGTCGGGCCAGGCGAGGTGGTGCGCCTGATCGATATCGAGGGCTGTCAGGTCGGCGACCTCTTCGCGGTCGCGACCGCCGACCACAACGAGTTTCTGAGTCCCTCAGTCACGCGGCTCAACAACGGCAACATTTTTCCCAGGCTCGGCGAAGCGTTCTTTTCATGTGCCGACCGGCCGATCCTGACCTTTCTGGAGGATACGTCGCCCGGTCAGCACGACATGCTCTATGCGTCCTGCAACGACGCGTGGTATCGCAGCCGGGGCATGCCCGATCACAAGAACTGCCGCGACAACTATTTCGCCGCGGCGCGCGATGCCGGCATCAACCACGCCATCCAGCCCGACCCCGTCAACATCTTCCAGAACACGCCGCCGAAGCCTGACGGCTCGTTCTTCGTCGGCGTCACGTTGAGCGGTCCCGGTGATTACGTGACGATGCGGGCCGAGTTGGATTGCATCGTGATCGTCACGGCCTGCTCGTCGGACCGCATTCTGGGTGGCAAGTCGACACCGATGCGTCTTGAGGTCTACGACAGCTAAGTCTGTGTCACGTCGAGCGCCAGCTTGAGCGCCTCGACGACGGATCGCCGCCTGACCTCCGTGCGGCCGATATCACCGAACTGATGAACCCTATGGGTAAGCCCGCTGTCGCGCGCGGCAGCCATGTGGACCAGACCGGCGGGTTTGGCCTGGCTGTCGCTGCCCGGGCCCGCGACACCCGTCACGGCAACGCTGAGATGTCCGTCCGAGAGCAAGGCGCCTTCGGCCATGGCGCGCGCGACCGGCTCGCTCACCGCGCCGTGCTCGGCGATCATCGCTTCGGGCACGCCGAGCAGGGCGGTCTTGGCGGCATAGGAATAGGTCACGAAACCGCGGTCGACCACATCGGATGAGCCGGCGATGGCGGTCAGCGCGCCGGCGACGAGGCCGCCGGTGCATGACTCCGCGGTGACGATCATCAGACCGCGTTCGCGGCAGCGCTCCAATGTCTGCCGCGCCAGGTCCAGGATTTCCTGATCAAACATAGTTCCGTATCAAAAACGCCACGATCCACACGGCGACGGCTGCGAACAGCCCGGCCAGAACGTCGTCGAGCATAACACCCCAGGCGCCGGGTGTGCGCCGATCGATCCAGCCTATCGGCCATGGCTTGAGGATGTCGAACAGGCGGAAAAAGGCAAAGCCCATAACGAAGAGGAACG
>JANQGO010000391.1 GCA_028277285.1 Alphaproteobacteria bacterium
CGATGCCATCACGGTCTATGGCGACGACTATCCGACGCCGGACGGCTCCTGCCTGCGCGACTATGTTCACGTCAGCGATCTGGCCCTCGCCCATGTCGCCGCCCTCAAACGCCTGGAATCGGGCGGCTCCAGTCTCGCCGTCAATCTGGGCTCGGGGACGGGCGCGTCGGTGCTGGAGATCATCGCGGCGGCGCGCCGCATTACAGGAGCCGATATCGCCACGGTCATCGGCGACCGCCGGCCCGGCGACCCACCGTCGTTGATCTGTTCGCCGCAACGCGCGCGAGCCGAGCTCGGCTGGTCGACGACCTTTGATATCGAAGCGCAGATCGGCCATGCCTGGGCCTGGCACCGCGAACGCTTCGGAACGTCGGTCTGAGACCGGCAACGACAGACGGAAATCACCGATGCTGCAGTTCGACACCGATGAGACACGCGCGTTCTGGGAAAAGGCCTGTTTGGCCACCGGCGTGGATCCCCAGACAGCTCATCATGCCGGCACCTTTGCCGAGCCGGTCAGCAGTGATCGCGCGGCCTTTGTTGACGCGCTGGCGGCGATGGCGCGTGACGGCACCAAGCGCGGCACGGCCCACATGCTGCTGCAGTTCGTCACCGAGGAGATCCGTATCCGCGAACCCGGCGACTGCTGGATCGTGACGACAACCCAGGGCAAGCCCCTTTGTGTCGTGGAGATCACCGCGGTCGCGATCACGCCGTTCGAGGATGTCGGCGAGGCGTTTGCCGCATCGGAGGGAGAAGGCGATCTGAGTGTCGAGCATTGGCGCGGCGCGCATATCGACTACTTCAAAAAACAGTGCGCGCGCTGGGGCCGGCTATGGCACGACCGCCAGCCCATTGTGTGCGAGAGTTTCGACTTGATCTATCCGTAGGCGCCGCCAGCGAGAGGAGAGCGTGTCGTGAACGTTATCGATCTGACCCTGCCGATGCATGCGGAGATGGACGTTTACCCCGGTGATCCGCCGCCGCGCTACGACCTGATCGAGGTCTTCGCGGAGACCGGATGGAACATGCGTCGCTTGGAGATGAACGGCCACGACGGCACGCATGTCAACGTGCCCCTGCACGCGACGGCCGACGGTAAGAACCTCGACGACTACAATCTCTCCTGTTTTGTCGGTGAGGCCGTCCTCTATGAGTCCGATGACGATATCGCGCCGGACATGGGCCTGATCTTCCACGATATCGACATCTCCTGGCCGACTGCCGAGGCGATCGTCGACATCGGCCCGCGCTTCATCGGCCTGCCCGCGCGGTTCGAGTTCGACATCGCCATCGAGCGGTGGCTGCTGGAGCGCGATGTCATCTCGTTCGAGCGGCTGATCAACACCGACCAACTGCCCAAGCGGTTCTTTTTCCATGGCGCGCCGCTCAAGATCGTCCAAGGCGACGGCAGCCCGGTCCGCGCCTATGCCATCATCGGCTGACGCCGGTCTGCATGGCTTTCTAGGGACAAAATCGATCGTCGCATCGATCATCATCAATGTAAGATATCAGACCTTAAGATTTATCAATCTAAACGCTTTGACGACCATAAAACCGTGAATGGGCGGCAATCGGCCGAGCCGGACCGGAAGGCTGGCCCGGGTTCGTTGTGGTCGTCACTCAAAACTCCAAAGAACCCAGGGAGGCGGGAGTATGTTCAAGCATGTTGAGGGCAAAGGTTTGAGCGGGCGGCATTCTGCCGGTCGGATCAGCACCATGGTGGCGGGCATCGCGGTCAGCGCAGCCATCGGTCTCGGCACCATGATCGCGGCGCCGGCCCAGGCGGAAGAGGGCCTGATCCGTTGCGCCTATCCCTATTGGTTCGGCTTCGCGCCGGTGCCCGTGGCGAGCGCCATGGGTTACTTCGAGGAAGAGGGCCTTGAGGTCACGACCGTCTTCGACAACGACCGCGCGAACGTCTATCCCGGCCTCGAAATCGGCGACCTCGACTGCACCATGCGCACGATCGGCGAGCACATGTCGCGCCCGCTGACCGCCGATTCGAACTTCGTCGTCATCGGCCTGATCGACATTTCGGTCGGCGCCGACGGCGTTGTCGCCGCGCCCGATGTCAATGACGTCACCGATCTGATCGGCCGCACCTTTGCCGGCGAGATCAACCATCCGGGCACGTTGATGACGGCGCATGCCTTGAGGGAAGCCGGCCACAGCTTTTCCGACTTGAATGTCCGGCTGATCAACACTGATGACAGTCAGGCCGTCTTCGAGGACGAAGACGTCGCCGCCGTCGCAACGTGGGAGCCGATGATGAGCGAGATCGTCGACAACACGTCGCGCGAGGGCTCGAAGATCCTGTTGTCGTCGGCCGACTTCGACGGTCTGATCACCGATGTCGTCATCGTCAACAAGGAAGACTATGAGGCCGATCGCGAGAAGTACGCGGCGTTCATGCGCGGCATCTATCGCGCCGTGGATCTCTACAACAACGATCCTGAGAAGTTCCTCGAGGTCGCGGCACCGGCCTATGAGGTCACGCCCGAGCAGATGAAGATCGACATCGAAGGCGTCTACTACACATCCTATGAGGACGCGGTCGAGTACTTCGGCACCGGTGGCCAGCCAGCCAAACTTGAGGAAGTGATCAACGCGCTGAACGACATTCAGGTCGAGCTGGACCTGATGGACGAGCCGATCGCGATGGAGGCCATGTCGGATCCGAGCCTGACCGACGGCCTGTTCGACGGCAAGACGCGCTAATCGTCTAGCGTCTGACTTTTTGGGTATCCCACACCGGCTTTGCGGGCCTAGCCTGCAAGGCCGGTAGCGGGCGCCCGACGTGTGTGTCCGGCTCCGGCGCACCGCGCACTCCATCAAGGAGGACTGACCTGATGGCCCTCAGATCGGCGCTGTTCGCCTATCGCGGCGAATCCTCGCCCCGGACCGACCTTATCCTGGCGGTCGTCGCCTTGGCCGGCTTCTTCATCATCTGGTATCTGATTTCGGCCTTCGAGATCGTGCCGCAGCGGTTCCTGCCGACCCCGATCGATGTCGTGGCGGCGTTGTGGACCATGCTGACGGTCAACAACTTCATCGAGGATATCTGGATCTCGGTGGCGCGTGTCTGGGGCGCCTTCGCGCTTTCCGTCGCGTTCGCGGTGCCGATCGGAATCTGGATGAGCAGCTACCGCATTGTCGGCACGCTGATCGAGCCGGTTGTCGACTTCATCCGCTATCTGCCGGTGCCCGCCCTGGTGCCACTCCTGATCATTTGGTTCGGCATCGGCGAGGCGTCGAAGATCGCGGTGCTGTTCATGGGCACCTTCTTCCAGCTCGTCCTGCTCATCGCCGACGATGCCAAGCGCGTGCCCAAGGAGTTCATCGAGATCGGCTATACGCTGGGCGGCAAGCCGCGCAACATCACCAAGGACATCGTGCTGCGCTCGATGATGCCGAGCCTGGTCGATAACCTCAGGATCACACTGGGCTGGTGCTGGACCTGGATCATCGTCGCCGAGATCGTCGCGGCCAACAGCGGCATCGGCCACGCCATCTGGTCGATGCGCCGGTTCCTCAAGACGCCGGAGGTGATGGCCGGCATCCTGACCATCGGCATCATCGGCCTGGTGACCGATCAGCTGATCCGCGTCGCCCATCGCCGATACTTCCGTTATCTATAGGAGCGCGCGATGGTCGATCCTTCCTCCTTCGTCGATGTCCGTGGCGTCTCGAAGATCTTCGAGACCGGTGGCCGCAATACCGAACCCATCGCCGTCATCAACAACGTCTCGATGACCCTGGCCGAGGGCGAGTTCGTCGTCTATCTGGGGCCGTCGGGCTGCGGCAAGACGACCTTGATGCGCATTGTCGGCGGGCTGGAGACCGCGACGTCCGGCGAGGTCCTGCTGGGCGGCGAAAGGGTCACCGGTCCCGACCGGCGCAAGGGCATGGTGTTCCAGACCTATACGTCGTTCCCCTGGCTCACCGTGTCCGAGAACATCCAGTTCGGCACCAAGTACCGCACCGATATCTCGCCCAAGCAGAAGCAGGAGATCGCCGACCACTATCTCGATCTCGTCGGTCTCAACAAGTTCGCCGACTTTCATGTCAACCGGATCTCCGGCGGCATGCGCCAGCGTGTCGCCATCGCACGTACCCTGGCGGCCGAGCCCGATATCTTGCTTATGGACGAACCGTTCGGCGCGCTCGACGCGCAGACCCGCGAACACCTGCAGGTCCAGATGCGCGAGATCTCCCGGATCGAGAACAAGACGGTGATCTTCGTGACGCACGATGTCGAGGAGGCGATCTTCCTGGCCGATCGCATCGTGATCTTCTCAGCGCGCCCGGCAACCATCGTCGAGGAAATCGAGGTGACGCAGAAACTCCCGGTTCATCGCGACATGACGACCAAGGAGACCGAGGACTTCTTCCACCTTCGTAACCATGTGCGCGACACGATGCGCCACCTGGAGACCGATGACGATGCGGTGGACGTCTAAATGAACGACATGGCGACCATGGGACTGGAAGGCAAGAAGGTGGTGATCACCGGCGGCAGCCGCGGGATCGGCCTGGGTATCGCCGAAGGCTTCGCCGGCGCCGGCTGTGACCTCACGCTGATCGCCCTGGATGACGAGGTCGAGGAGGTTGCCGCGCAACTGGCCGACAAGTTTGCGTGTTCCGCACGCGGCTTTTTGTGCGACATCACCGACCGCACCAGTCTGGACGCAGTGGCCCGGCAGATCGACCGGGTCGATGTCCTGGTCAACAACGCCGGCCTGGAACTGATCACGCCGATCGAGGATGACGATCACGAGATCGAAGAAACGTTCCGGCGCATCGTCGATATCAACGTCATGGGCACCTATTACGTCACGCGCCGTTGCCTGCCGAAGATGCCGGACGGCGGTCGCATTATCATGACCGCATCGCAGTGGGCGAAGTCGGCGGTCGGCGAGTTCAGTGCCTATAGCGCGTCAAAGCACGCCAATCTCGGCTTCATGCGCAGCCTGGCCAAGGAGCTGGGGCCGCGCGGCATCAGCGTCAACGCGGTGTGCCCGGGATGGGTCCGCACCATCGCCAGCATGCGTTCGCTGGCCGCCATGGCGCGCCGCGCCGACCGCGCCGAGAGCGAGTTGTTGGACGAGATTGTCGGCGCCCAGGCGTTCCCCGGGCTGATGGAACCGAGCGAGATGGCCGATACCTACCTGTTCCTGGCGTCGGACGCCGCGCGCAACATCACCGGCCAGGCGATCACCGTCGACCGCGGCGATCTGCTGATCTGAACCGGCAGGGTTCAGGCGCCGATCACCACCAATTTCAGGTCGTTGACATTGGTGCCGGTTGCACCGGTCATGATCAACGATCCCATGCCGTCCAAAGCCGGTGTGGCGTTGTGACGGCGCAGCACGTCGTTGAGGTCGATGCCGGCTGATGTCGCGCGTGCCATGCTGGCGCCGTCGACCAGCCCGCCGGCCGCAGCGGACGGGCCGTCGGTGCCGTCGGTATCGATGCCCAACTGCGCGACGTTCTCCAACCCGTCCAAACCGATGGCGCCGGCGACGGCAAACTCCTGGTTGGGACCGCCCACGCCGTGATCGCCGTCGATGGTCACGGTCGTCTCGCCGCCGCCGATCAACACGCACGGCGCGGCGAGAGGATGGCCGCTCAGCCGGACTTCGCGCGCCATGGCCGCCAGTGTCCGCCCGAGCTCCCGGCTCTCACCTTCGAACGCCGTCGACAGCAGGAGCGGCCGGAAACCCAGTGCCTCGGCACGGCGGGCCGCGGCATGGCAGGCGGCGTCGGCTCTGACGAGGATGTGGTCGATCCGGTCGAGATAGGCGAAGTCGGCTTCCTTCGGCGTTTCGTCCGACGCGCCGGCGTTTTTCAGATAGTCGGCAATCGAGGCCGGTATGGCCTGCCACAGCCCGTACTTGTCGAGCGTGCGTCGCGCGTCGTCGAAGGTCGCGGTATCCGGCACCGTCGGATCGGTGATGTAGTCGAGGGCATCGCCGATGACATCGGACACGGTCAGGTTGATCAGGATCGTGCCGGCCGGCAACGCGGCGGCCAGACGCCCGCCCTTGACCGTGCTGACATGTTTGCGCACCGCGTTGATCTCGCGAATGTTGGCGCCGCATGTCAGCAGCTTGCGGTTCAGGGCCTTCTTGTCGTCGAGGGAGACGCCGGGAACCGGTGACACGAACAAGGCGGAGCTGCCGCCCGTCACGGCCGCGATGACCACGTCGCCCGGCCGCACGGCCTTCAAGAGCGCGACCGTGCGTCTGGCGCCTTCCAGGGACATCTCGTCGGGGACCGGATGGGCGGCAAGCGCCAGCTCGACATGGCTCAGGCTGCCCTCTTGACCGGCCTTGCAGACGACCAGGCCGGCATCGATGCGCTCGCCCAGAAGGTCGTCGAGCACCTTGGCGATGGGATAGGTCGCCTTGCCCGTGCCGATGACAAAGACCTGGCGCCCATCGAGGTCGACGGCGCGTTCGCCGACAGTGAGTGTGCTGCCTTGAAGGGAGAGCAGGCTGGCGGCCGCGACGCCGGGATCGGACGCCGCCAACGCATGGTCGACAAGATCCAGCGCGACCTGGCGCGCCGGATTGGCCGCATCAATCAGCGTTTCGCGGTTGCTGACAAACGACCTCATGATCGACCAGCACGGCGTACGGCGGGGCCGGCCTTAACCGGGCCGGTGAAAGCTGTGCCCGGCGTAGGTTGCCGTCGTGCCCAGCTCTTCTTCGATCAACAGCAGGCGGTTGTGCTTGGCGGTGCGTTCGCCGCGCACGGGCATACCGGTCTTGATCTGGCCGCTGTCGAGGGCGACCACGAGGTCGGAGATCAACGGATCCTCGGTCTCGCCGGAGCGTTCGGAGACCTGCACGCCGTAGCCGTGGCGATAGGCGAAGGCGGCGGCGTCAAGCGCCTCGCTCAGCGAGCCGATCTGGTTGACCTTGAACAGCATGGCGTTGGCGGCGCCGATATCGACGCCCAGCTTCAGCCGCTCGACATTGGTGACGAACAAATCGTCGCCGACAATCTGTGTCTGCGGCAGTTCCGCGGTGACCTTGACGAACCCATCGATGTCGTCTTCGTCCAAGGGATCCTCCATGGAGCCCAGCGGATACTTGTCGGCGACTTGTTTGTAGAGGTCGATCAGGGCGTCGCGGTCGTAGTCGGTGTCGTCGAGCACGTAGACATCGCGATCCTTGTCGAACCAGTGGGTCGACGCGCAATCCATCCCGTAGACAATGTCGTCGCCAAAACCCGCGCGGTAGCCGGCGGCTTCGCAGGCGCGCTGCATGAACTCGAAGGGTTCCCAGATGCCGCGCATGGGCGTCGCGAAACCGCCTTCGTCACCGGTATTGGTGGCGAGGATGCCGTATTTTTCGATGACCAGCTCGCGCAGCGCCTCGTTGATCTCCGTGGTGATCTGCAGCGCGTGGGCGTAACTCTCCGCGCCCACGGGCATGATGATGAACTCCTGGATCTCCAGTTCGTTCGCGGTCAGCTTGCCGCCGTTGAGGCAGTTCATCAGCGGCACCGGCAACACGCGGCTGAGCGGGTTGATGTAGCGATAGAGCGGCAGGCCGCAGACCTCGGCGCCGGCCCGGGCGACGGCGAGAGACACGCCCAGAATGGCGTTGGCGCCCAAGCGGTTTTTGTTGGGCGTGCCGTCGAGCTCGCACATCACCTGGTCGATGCGGCGCTGTTCGGTGACGTCCATGCCCAGGACCGCTTCGGCGATCTCGCCCATGGCGTTGGAGACGGCCTGGCGCACGCCCTGGCCGAAATAGCGGTTGCCGCCATCGTGCAGCACGCGGGCTTCGTGGGTGCCGGTCGAGCGGCCCTGGGGCACGTCGGCGCGCCCGGCCATGATGCCGTCGACCCAGACGTCGACCTGCACGGTGGGCCAGCCTCGGCAGTCGATGATTTCGCGGGCTCTAACGTCGGTGATTTCGTTCATGGGCGTGTCTTTCGCATCCGGTGATGACAAACCAGCGGCAAGGCGGTTCGGTGGGACGATCGGGCCAGAGCCCGGACGGTGGTTGATCTAGCGTCGCTGGTCAATCGATTCGGCGAGCAGACACAAAACTTCATACATCATGGTGGCACCGACCAGGGCCGTGTTGCCGCTTGGATCGAAGGGCGGCGCGACCTCGACGATATCGCCGCCGCGCAGGTCCAGACCGCGCAGGCCGCGCAGCAGTTTCTGGGCGTCGATGGTCGTCATGCCGCCGACCTCCGGCGTACCGGTGCCCGGCGCATAGACCGGATCCAGCCCGTCGACGTCGAACGAGATGTAGGTCGGGCCGTCGCCGACGATGCGGCGCGCTTCGGCGATCACCTTGTCGACGCCGATCTCGGCGAACTCCTCCATGAACAGCACGCGCATGCCGCTCTCGATCGAGAAATCCCAGCCCTCGTTGGTGTTCTGGGCGCCGCGGATGCCGATCTGGATCGTCCGCTTGGGATCGAGCAGGCCATCCTCGACAGCGCGGCGGAACGGCGCGCCGTGGGTGAACTTGCAGCCCAGGAACTCGTCCCAGGTGTCGGTGTGCGCGTCGATATGGACCATGCCCAGCGGCTGGTCCGTCGCGATCGCGCCGAAGATCGGATAGGTAATTGAATGATCGCCGCCGGCCGACAGCGGCACCACGTTTTTGGCGTGCAGCCGGGCATAGTAGTCGCGGATGTCGTCCATGACCGCTTCGATTTCGAAGACGCGGTGGAACGGGACGTCGCCGGCATCGACGACCTTGCACAGCTCATAGGGATTGACGCGGGTGACATGATGGATCGCGCGCATCAGGCTCGACATGTTGCGGATCTCACGCGGCCCGTGCCGCGCGCCCGGCCGGTTCGTCGTGCCGCCGTCAAACGGCACGCCGACCATGGCGATATCGACATCGTCGAATTCGGTCGCCAGCGGCGCGCGCATGAAGGTCGGGATTTCCGTATAGCGCGGCGCGGTCATCGGATCGCGGCGTTGGTCGCTGTTCGACGTCACCGGCTTGAAACTCCCCAAGAATTCAGTCTCGACGGGGGCGATGGTGGCATCGACAATGTGTTGATAAAATCTGATTTAACGCATAATTAATTCAATATCCTTCGAACTGCGAAACGAGGCTGACGGCCATGCTTCATTCGCTCCACACCCCGGATATCCGCCTGTTGCGCGTCTTTATGACCGTCGTCGAGTGCGGCGGTTTTTCCGCCGCTCAGATCGCGCTCAATGTCGGCCAATCGACGATCAGCACGCAGATGAGCGATCTGGAAAGCCGGCTCGGCATGCGGCTGTGCCGGCGCGGGCGCAGTGGATTCGCGCTGACCGAGGACGGCAAGTTCGTCTACGAGTCCGCGAAGTCGTTGTTCCGTTCGATCGACCAGTTCACCTCGGCGGTGAACGGCGCGCGCGGCGGCCTGAGCGGCGAGCTGCGCATCGCGTTCGCCGATGTGCTTTACCGCAACCCGGACTTCCGCCTCGCCCAGGCGATCGCCGTCTTTCTGGAACGCGGCGCCGATGTGCGCTTCGACCTGAGCACCGCCAACCCCCTCGACATCGAACACGGCGTGCTTGGCGAACGCTACCATCTGGGCATTCACACCTATCCCAGCCACGTGCCGGGCCTGCGCTACTATCCCGCCTTTACCGAGGAGCAGACGCTTTACTGCGGGCGCAAACATCCGCTGTTCAAACGGGTCGGCAAGGGCCGGCTCAGCCTGGATGACGTGCAGCAGTTCGATTACGTGCAGCGCTCCTATTACGGCGGCGCGCTCTCCACCGGGCCCTTCAAACCCGCCAACATCGCGGCCTCGGCCGACAACATGGAAGCGCTGCTGGTGCTGCTGATGTCCGGCCACTATATCGGCCACCTGCCGACCGCGTGGGCGAACGAGTATGTCGCGCAGGGCGAGCTGGCGCCGATTCTGGCAAAGAAATCACGCTATTACACCCTGTTCGAGGTCGCCGTGCGGGTCGGTGGACCGCAATCCATGCTGATCGAGACCTTCCTGTCGGATCTGCGCGACCTGTTGCCCGGCGACGGCTCGGACAAGTCGCTGGCCAAGACGGGTTAGGTCGGCGGTGCCCGATGTATGGATCGTGAACGTCCTATTCCAGGCGGCTGTGTGCTGCTGGCACAATCGTGACGTCGGCCCCTTCGGCTGACGCGAGGTCAAGGAAACATCGATGCTGCCCAAGGTCGTGCGTGTTCGCCAACCCATCAAGTCCGATCCGTTGGGCGATATCGACGCCACAATCCGCCAAGGTGTCGCCGAGCTTGACCTGGCTTCGCGAACGAAACCCGGCGACACGGTCGCGGTCGGCTGCAGCAGCCGGGGCATCGCCAACTATGGCCGTATCGTCGCCAGCACGGTGGCCGCGCTCAAGGAGTCCGGTCTCAAACCCTTCCTGTTCCCGGCCATGGGCAGCCACGGCGCGGCGACGGCCGAGGGCCAGCGTCAGGTACTGATCGGCCAGGGCATCGATCCCGGCGCGCTGGACGTCACCATCGAGTCGTCGCTGGAGGTCGATCAGATCGCCACCCTCGACGACCTCGGCATTCCCGTCCTGATCGACCGCCATGCTAACGGTGCCGATCACATCGTCCTGATCAACCGCGTGAAGTCGCACACGGAGTTTACCCACAGCTTCGAGAGCGGGCTGATGAAGATGATGGCGATCGGCATGGGCAAGGAGGAGGGCGCTACCCTCTATCACAAGGCCTTCATGGTGCACGGTTACGCGCCGGTCATCCGCGCGATCGCCGACCGGATTCTGGCGAGCGGCAAGATCCTGTTCGGCGTCGGTATCGTCGAGGACGGGCGCGCGCAGACCGCCGCGATCGACGTGCTGGCGGCCGACGATCTGATCGCCGGCGAGGAGGCACTGTTGCGCCGGTCCAAGGCGTTCGAGCCGCGCCTGCCGCTGGACGACATCGACGTGCTGCTGATCGACGAGATGGGCAAGGACATTTCCGGCTCCGGTTTCGACACCAAGGTGGTCGGGCGCATCAACATGCCGCTGGTGACGGACGATCCTGAGACGCCGCGCATCAAACGCATCGTCGTCTGCGATCTGACCGCCGCATCGGCCGGCAACGCGGACGGCGTCGGCAGCGCCGACTTCATCACCCGGCGCCTCTACGACAAGATCGACATCAAGGCGCTCTACGTGAACGCCATTGCCGGTTCGGAGCCTGAGCACGCGCGCATTCCCATGGTCATGGAAACCGCACGCGAAGCGACGGAAACGGCGGCCGGCTCGGTCGGCCTGATCGCCACCGACGATCTGAGGCTGGTGCGTATCCGCAACACCCTGCGTTTGGAGGAGGTCGATGTGTCGACAGCGTGCCTGGCGGACCTCGCCGACAAGCCCGATGTCACGGTCACGGGCGAACCCGGCGCGCTCGATTTCGATGCCGATGACGAACTCCTGCCGTTCGACGCTTAGGCGCGTGCGGCACCTGTCGGGCCCTTCGGCATGACCACACCGCGCCACATTCATCTCGACCTGCTGGGCGGCATCGCCGGCGACATGTTCGCCGCGGCGTTGCTGGACGCATTGCCGTCGCTGCGCCCGGGACTGGAAGACGCACTGGCAACCGATGGGCTGAAATCGCTCGCCCGGATGTCGTGGAAGACGGCAACAAGCGCCGGCATCGCCGGCCTTCAGGTCTCCGTCGAGCCGGTCCGCCCGCCGGCGGGCGACCAGCATCACCGGTCCTATCGCGACATTCTGAGCATCCTGGCGGGTTTGCCGCTGGATGACGCGGTCCGTGCCCGGGCGGAGGCTGTCTTCACGCTGCTGGCCGATGCCGAGGCCCGGGTTCACGGGGTCGACCGGGCGGACGTGGTGTTCCATGAGGTCGGCGCGGTCGATTCGATCATCGACATCATCGCCGGCGCCTGGCTGATCGAGGCCGTGGGTGACGTGACGTGGTCATGCTCGCCGATCCCGCTCGGCAGCGGCCGGGTCAGGACCGATCACGGTCCCCTGCCGGTGCCGGCACCGGCCACCGCGATCCTGCTCGAAGGCATGCCGACCTTCGTTGATGGCCTGGCCGGCGAACGCGTCACCCCGACAGGCGCGGCGCTGCTGCGCAGCCTGGAACCGTCCTTCGAGGCGCCGGAACAGGTGATGACCCTTGCCGCCACCGGCCACGGCCTGGGCAGCCGGTCATTGGACGGTGTCGCCAACCTGCTGCGTGTGGTCGTCTTCGACGAGATCGTCGCTAACGGACAGGATGATGTCCTTGTCTGTTCGTTCGAGGTCGATGATCAGACGCCGGAGGACCTGGCACTTGCCCTCGACCGGTTGCGTGCCCTGACCGGCGTTGTCGACGTGCTGCAGATGCCGGCCATCGGCAAGCAGGGGCGGATGTGCGCCCATATCCAGGTGCTGGCCAAGCCCGGTCGGTTGGAGCCGGTTGTCGAGACGATCTTTCAGGAGACGACGACACTCGGCCTGCGCTGGCAGCGCGTCGCCCGGCGCACCCTCGCGCGCGAGACGGTCCGGACCGCCGACGGTGACGCGGCGGTGGACGTCAAGCTGGCGCGCCGGCCCGGCGGCACGACGACCGCGAAGGCGGAGATGGCCGATCTGGCCAACGTGCCGGGTGGCCACGAGGGACGCCGTGCCGCACGCGCCCGTGCCGAAGCGGCGGCCCGCGACCGGGGAGGGCTGGACCATGACTGAGACCCCGCCTGGGTTGCTGGCGCTGCTCGCCTTGCCCAAGGGCGCGGTGCTGCTGAACGTGCTGGCCGGCATAGCCGACAAGGCGATCGCGGTCAGCGGCGGCGTCGACAGCATGACCCTTGCCGTTATCGCCCATCGGGCCGATCCGGAACGCACGACCGTCTGTCACGCGGTGTCGCCGGCGGTGCCGCCGGAGGCGACGGATCGCGTGCGCCGTTATGCTGCCCTCGAGGGCTGGACTCTCGACGTCATCGATGCCGGCGAGTTCGACGACAAGCGTTATCTCGCCAACCCGCTCGACCGGTGCTTTTACTGCAAGACCGATCTTTACGGCGCCATTGCCGCGCGGCAGACGGGCACCTTGATGTCGGGGACGAACATGGACGACCTCGGCGATTTTAGGCCCGGGCTCAAGGCGGCGGCCGGGCACGGTGTGGTGCATCCGTTTGTCGAAGCGGACTTCGCCAAGGCCGATATCCGCGCGGCGGCGGAAGCACTCGGTCTCGACGACATCAAGGCCCTGCCGGCGATGCCGTGCCTGGCGAGCCGCATCGAGACCGGCATCGCCGTCTCGCCGGACCTGGTGCGCGGTGTGCATGCCGCCGAGAAACTGGTCGGTGCCGCGGTGACCGCCGAAACGGTGCGCTGCCGGGTTGCCCAT
>JANQGO010000437.1 GCA_028277285.1 Alphaproteobacteria bacterium
CTGGGATTTTGACAATCTCATCATTGCCCACGGCCACTGCCTGCAAGGCGGCGCCAAGGACGATGTCGGCCGCGCGTTCGAATGGATCACCGGCGTGTAACCGCCGAACGGCGCAGATGTGACGGGCGGCGTTAGGCAGTGCGCAGCCTCTGGCTTAACGCCACCGGTATCCGCAAGGCGGGCAATACCGGCCGTTACAGGATTGACAAAGAAGCTGGCAGGCCATGAGAGACGAGAGAGCGACCCCAAACAATTCGCGCTCGACCCATCCCATCAAAGGCCATCCCATCAAAGGCCGGGACGAAACAACCGGTCCTAGCTTTCTGGTTTGTAGGCCGGGTTGTAGATCGAATAGACGCGCGCATAGGTGAACTTGTTGTTCGGACTGACGTCATAGAAGGCGCACATCATCAGGCGGAACTTGGTGCCGCCCTTGTAGGGAACTCCGTTCCATTCCAGATCTTCCTTGCACAAGAAATCGATCGGCGCTTCGGAGGCAACGGTCGTTTCGTCCTCAAGGAAGTGCGTGTGATCAAGGATGGTCTCCTGCATTTTCCCACCGACGCCGTGCCAAAAGGCGAGCACTTGTTCACGCCCTTCGTTCTTGCGGGCCTGCGGCACGTACTCGAATGTCGCATCTGGCTCGTAGTACCTGTCGAACAAGTCCTCCAACGTCATCCCGCCGACAAACGTCGAATTGAAATCGCGGATGTACTGGTTATAGCGCGCTTCGGTGAACATCTGAGGTTCCTCGTTGATGGGATTGTTTGTGCGGCGTCCCCCGCGAAATCGAGCAACAATCGTATCAGGCAGATGTTCACGAACCAAACACCTGTCCACGGAGTTGGGTTCAGTGCGTTGCATGAAGGATCGCCCGACCTGTCCGCCAGATCGCGGTCAGTTCGGCACGGCACCGCATTGTAAAGCCGGCAGCGAATGGCGGACCCGGCGAGATTCGAACTCACGACCTCTGCCTTCGGAGGGCAGCGCTCTATCCAGCTGAGCTACGGGTCCGGTGCCGCGGACCTTATGTCACGGGCGGCGGCGATACAAGCAGGCGGCGGTCAGTCCGCGAGCGGCAAGGCGCCTTCGTGCTGCAGCAGCCATTTCTTGCGCTCCAGCCCGCCGCCATAGCCGGTCAAAGTGCCGTCGGTGCCGATCACACGGTGGCAGGGCACGACGACGGAAACCGGGTTCTGGCCGTTCGCCGCACCGGCGGCGCGGATCGCCTTGGGCCGCCCGGCGCGCTTGGCAAGCTCGCGATAGGTGATCGTCTCGCCCGCCGGGATCTTTCTGAGCTCGGCCCACACCCGCTCCTGAAACGCCGTGCCGCGCGGCCTGGCGGGCAGCGTGTCGATGGCGTCGAGGTCGCCGGCCATATAGGCGCGCACCGCATCGGATAGGCCGTTCGGATTGGTCTCGCGCGCGATCGGCTGATCGCCGAAGTGGCGCTTCATGAAGGCGGCGAAACGCGGTCCGTCGTCGAAGTCCATCAGACGCAGCGCGCCGTCTTCGGCGACCAGGACGACATCGCCGATCGGCGTCTCGATACGGTCCTGCACAAGGCTCATGAGACGACTGTGCGCTCCGACGCGCCGCGGGTCAATCGGTCGGTGCCGGTCGTTCCCTGACCAGAAGATGCAGGAAGGCCGCGACGGCGCCGAGCCCGATCGACGCGTACCAGATGACGTCATAGTTGGCGTACATGTCGAACCAAAGGCCGCCCAGCCAGACGCCGGCGAAGCCGCCGAGCTGGTGGCTCAGAAAGACGAAACCGAACAGGGTGCCCATGGTTCTTGGACCAAACATCGTCAGCACCAGGGCACTGGTCAACGGCACCGTCGAGAGCCACAGGATGCCCATGGCGAACGCAAAGATCATGACGGAGACCGGCGTGATGGGTTGCGACAGGAAGACCAGGATCGCGACCGTCCTGAGCGCGTAGATGGCCGACAACACATAGGGTTTGGGAAAGATCTGCCCCAACTGCGTCGCCAGCAACGTGCCGATGATGTTGGCGAAGCCGACCAGGGAAAGCGCCTGCAGCCCGTACGCCCGCAGCTCCTGTGGCGACATACCTGTCCCGACGCAGAAATGCTGAACGAAGTTCGGCAGATGCGCCGTGATGAACGCCAGATGAAAGCCGCAGACAAAGAAGCCGGCGGTCAGGAAGACGAAACCGGGATACCGGAACGCCGTGGCCACCGCCTGGCGCAGCAAGACGTTATCGCCGCGGTCGGTGTCGGTCGGCGGTGCCGCTTCGGCGCGCATCATCGGGATGCACAGCGCCATGGGTGCCAGCATGAGAGCGATGATGATCAGCGTGAGCTTCCAATCGAACCACGCCATCAGCCATGACGCGACGAGCGGCATGACCACCTGGCCGACGGATCCCAGCGCCGAGGCGATGCCGAGATAGAGCCCACGCTTGTCGACCGGCGCCGCGCGGCCGATCACCGCCAGCACGACACCGAACGCGGTTCCCGATATGCCCATGCCGACCAGGAGCCCGGCGCCCACGTGTTGGGCCAAAGGCGTCGTGCCGACGACGCAGACCACAATGCCCGCGATGTAGCAAAAGAGGCCGATCCATAGCGCGCGGCGGTCGCCGAAGCGGTCGGCGACCATACCGAAGACGGGCTGCGCCAGGCCCCAGACCAGGTTCTGGATGGCGATCGACAGCGAGAAGACCTCGATGCGGCCAGTGAACAGGTCATCGGACAGCGGCACAACGATGCCGCCGAACATGGAGCGCACGCCGAACGAGAGCGCCAGGATGATGCCGCCGGCGGCCACGATGGCGAAGATCGACCGCTGCTCATGCCTGGATGCCGTCGCGATGGTCGCCATGCCGCGCTCGCTCCCGCTTCGTTCCGATCGGTCGCCGATCCCGGCCGTTTCACCGGTTGGGACAGGCGTACCTTGATTGACGAGACCGTTAGCAACTCCGTATACTTCTGAATATCGAATATATCTGAAGTATTAGTTCAACAAACGCGATATGAAGGCGACCTTCGACACCGAGTCTCTGCGGGCTATCGTCGCCGGTGCCGATCTCGGCAGTTTCGCGCGCGCGGCCGTGCAGCTCGGCCGTTCGCAATCGGCCATCAGCATGCAGTTGAAGAAGCTGGAACAGCAGGCGGGCACGCCGCTTTTTACCCGCCAGGGCCGGGGCCTCGCGCCGACGGAAGCGGGCGACGCGTTGATCGCCTACGCCCGCCAGATCATCGCCTTGAACGACGAAGCGGCAGCCGCGGTCGGTGCGACAATGCGTACGGCCATCGTCCGCTTGGGCCTGCCGCAGGACTTCTTTGACGATGTCATGCCCGCCGCGCTTAAAGCGTTTGCCCAAGCCTATCCGAACGTGCAGGTCGACATCCGGGTTGGCGACAATCACAAGCTGAGCGACGAAGTCAAAACCGGGCGCCTGGACGGCGCCATCGCCTTCTTCGAAGAGGGCGCCAACCACGAGGGCGAGCTTCTGTGCGCCCTGCCCATGCGCTGGCTCGCGCATGAAACCTATGCCCCCACCAAAGCGTCGGAGAGCGTCGATCTCGTCATGTTCGACCATCCCTGCCTGTTCCGAAAAGCAGCGCTCTCGGTCTTGGACCGCTCGGCGCGGCGCTGGCGCATGGCGGTGACGACGCCAAGCCTGCTCTATGTCTGGTCGGCCCTGCGATCGAACCTGGGGATTGGGGTTCGCACGGAGCATGCCCTGCCGCGCGATGTCGTCTGTTTGGACGAGAGGTCCGGCCTTCCCGTACTGCCGTCCATCGAGCTCAGACTTCTGCGCTCGAACAACGCGTCGGCGCGGTCAAAAGCCTTGTGCGAGATTCTACAGCGGGAATCGATCCGGCTCATCGCGCCGGCTTAGCCGTCAATCCGCGGCGGCCGCGCCCGGCGTGCTTGAGGTCAGGTTGACGAACACCTCTTCCAGATCGCTTTCGGTCGTCGACATGTCGTCGATGGTGAGGCCGGCCTGGCGCACCTGGGCCAGGATATCCTCCATCCGGGTCTGGCTCGGACGATAGCGCACGACGAGGCGGCCGTTGGTCGTGACGCGGCTGTCCAGCCGCTCGAGCTCCACCGGCAGGCTATCGAGCGGCTCGGCAAGACGGATGGTCAGGACCTTGGCGTCCAGGCGCTGCTTCAGACCTTCCGTCGTGTCGCGCACGATAAGTTCGCCATGGTTGATGATGGCGATCTCATCGCAGAAGCGTTCAGCCTCTTCCAGATAGTGGGTCGTCAGCAGGATGGTGACGCCCTCTTCGTTCAGCCGGCGGATATAGGCCCAGAAGCTGCGGCGCAGCTCGACATCGACGCCGGCGGTCGGTTCGTCGAGCACGATCACCGGCGGACTGTGCACCATGGCCTTGGCGACCAGAAGACGCCGGCGCATGCCGCCGGAGAGGCTGCGGGCGTAGGTCTCGGCCTGCTCGGTCAAGCCGACCGCCTCCAGGATCTCGTCGGTCTTGCGCTGGCGTTTGGGAACGCCGTAGAGGCCGGCCTGCAGTTCCAATGCCTCGCGCGGCGAAAAGAACGGATCGATGTTGAGTTCCTGGGGCACGACGCCGATCGCGCGCTTGGCGTCACGCGGATGCGCGTCGATGTCGTGGCCCCAGATCACCGCCTTGCCGGCCGACTTGGTCACCAGTCCGGCCAGGATGTTGATCATGGTCGATTTGCCGGCACCGTTGGGGCCCAGAAGGCCGAAAAACGCGCCGCGCGGCACGGCGAGATCGATCCCCTTCAGCGCTTGTTTGGCGCCCGGCCCACGACCATAGGTCTTCTTCAACGCTTGGATGTCGATGGCGGCGTCACTGCTCATGGCGGCGCGCTCTTAGCATGGCCGCCGAGGGAGCGAAACCGGGGCGATACCAGCCGTTGCGCTGGACGCGGCCATGGGTATCATCCCGGCTGATCAAGAGGAGACGCCGATGCCCGTGGAACCGCCGGAAATCATCGAACCCGACTCGCCCAAGGTGGCGTGCAACGGCGGTGGCGGCGCGCTCGGCCATCCC
>JANQGO010000052.1 GCA_028277285.1 Alphaproteobacteria bacterium
CTCGAGCCCCGGCGCGGGCAAGACATCGCTGCTGGTCGAGACGGTCCGCGCGCTGCGCGGCAGGATGCCGGTCGGTGTCATCGAGGGCGATCAGGAAACCAGCAACGACGCCGAACGCATTCAGGCCACCGGCGTCGATGCGGTGCAGATCAACACCGGACGCGGCTGCCATCTGGACGCCCACATGGTCGGCCACGCCCTGGATGACCTGCCGCCGCTGACGGGCGGCGTCGTGTTTATCGAGAATGTCGGCAACCTGGTTTGCCCGGCCGCCTTCGACCTGGGCGAGGCGGCGAAGGTCGTGATCCTTTCCGTCACCGAAGGCGACGACAAACCGCTGAAGTATCCCGACATGTTCGCCGCCGCCCAGATGATGATCCTGAGCAAGATCGATCTTCTGCCCCATGTCGATTTCGATCCCGGCCGGGCGCTGGAACGGGCGCGGCGCATCAATCCGGATCTCGACTGTCTGCGGCTTTCTGTACGCAGCGGCGACGGCATGACGGCCTGGCTCGATTGGATCGGCGCCCACACCGTGACGGAGGAGGAGGCCCGCCGCCATGCATGAACTGGCGCTGGCGCGCAGCCTGGTCGAGATGGTCGACGACTACGCCGCCCAGAACGGTGATGCGACGGTTCGGCGCATCCATGTGCGGCTGGGCCAGCTTTCGGCGATGACGCGCGCGCTATACTTCTGCTTCAATTCGGTATCGCGCGGCACACGCAGCGAGGGCGCGGTGCTGGAGATCGACGAGGTGCCGCTGACGGTCAGGTGCCTTCACTGCGACGAGGTCAAGGCGCCTAGCGGCCGTTACAACTTCCGCTGTCCCGACTGCGGCATGCCGACGCCGGAGATGGTCACCGGCCGGGAAATGCAGTTGACCGCGATCGAGCTCGGCCCGCCGCTCTCGCCTGCCGCCAATTTACCCACCCCACATTGTGGAGAGCCGCATGGCGCAGCAGTCTCCTGACGCCTGGGACTTCGTTCCCCATCAGCATCGCGGGCCGCATCGCGAGGACGCGCCGGATGCCCATGTGCGTTCGCCCAGCAAACACAACGGACCGTTCAAGTCGCCGGGGTTGCGCACCTTCATGGGCGCGCCTTATTGCGAGCCGGATCGCGAAAAGGTCCGCGCCGCCGGGGCCAAGGTCTGTTTCCTCGGCGCGCCGTGGGACCAGGGCACGATCGTGCGCACCGGCACGTCAAGCGGACCGGAAGGCGTGCGAGAAGCGTCGACCCACTATTTCCCTTACATGTTCGAATATGACGTCGATCTGCTGACGTTCTTCAACGTTGTCGATTGCGGCGACATCCCCATCGTTCCCGGCAACAACCCGCTGTCGCAAGCCTATATGTGCGACTATGTCACCGAATGTCTGGAAGGCGGCGCCAAGGTCATTCTTGTCGGCGGCGACCATTCGGTGCCGATCCCCGGCGCGCGCGCGTTGTCGCAATATCTCGGCCGTCACAAGCCGGACGCGACCATGGGTTACCTGCACGTCGACTGCCATCTCGACGCCGCGGTCGATTGGGGCGGGATCGAAATCACCAACGCATCGGGACCGCCGGAAGCGCTTAAGCTGCCCAACTGCAACGCGCGGAACATGGCGCATATGGGTTCGCGCAACGGTCTCAATCCGAAGGACTGGCTGGACTTCTGGATCGACAACGATATCCCGGTCGTGCCGATGGCGGATGTCGTGGAGAAGGGCATCGAGCCGTGCACGCGGTTCATCCTGGATCGGGCGTGGAACGGTACCGAAGCCCTTTACTTCTCCTGGGATACCGATTCCCTGGACGCCAGCTGCATGCCGGGCACCAGTTGTCCGGAGTGCTACGGCATCAAGGCGCGCGAGGCCATTCAACTGGCGCGTATCCTGGGTGAGTACGGCGCCGATGTTCTGGAACTGGCAGAGCTCGCGCCGGTGTTCGACGCCAGCCAGATGAGCACGAAGCTCGCCTGCAACCTGATCTACCACTATCTCGGCAGCCGTGCGGCAACGCTTCGCGACCGGGGTGAAGCGCCATGACGCCCGCATCATTCCCATTCGTCCAACCACCGTTCCGTCAGGAGACCCGCCCATGAATCCGGCCAAGGCTTTCTTGCACCTGTTTTCACCCTTAGGCGGCGACGACGCGGACAACTACCGTTCTCCCGGACAGATCTCGTTCCTGCGTGCGCCGTTCGTGTCTCTGGACAAGGAGGCGCTTGAAAACGCCAACGCGACCTATGCCTATATCGGCGCGCCCTATGACGAGGGCAATGTCGGCAAACCCGGTTGCGAAGACGGCGCGCGTGAGTTCCGTGTCGCGTCGCTGGACTATTTTCCCTACTGGTTCGAGTTCAATGTCGACCTGCACGGATCGTCCGTCGACTGCGGCGATGTGCAGATGCCGCGGGTGAATCCGAAGGTTGCGCACCAGCGCATCTACGATGCCGTGCGCACCGTTCTCGACGCCGGGTTGACGCCGATCATCTGCGGCGGCGACCGTTCGATCTCGATACCCTCGGCGAAGGCGCTGTCCGACCATCTGGGCCAGAAACGCAAGATGGGATACATGCATTTGGGCGCGCATCTGGACATGGCCGACACATGGGCGGGCGAGGCAAATGTCAGCACCTGTGCGCTGGCGCGCATTACCGAGCTGGAGAACCTGGACCCGGCGAACGTCGCCCATATCGGCGCCCGCAACTCGTTCAATCCCAAGGACCATCTCGACCTGGTGAAACAGCGCGGCATCCGGTTCCACCCGATGTTCGAGGTCCTCGAGCGCGGCATCGACGACGTCATGGACGAGGCGGTGGGAAGCGTGTGGGACGGTACCGACGGCCAGTACTTGAGCTTCAATTTCAACGTCATGGATTCCTCGGCCGCGCCGGGCGTCACGGCGACCGAAAGCGGCGGCCTTGAATCGCGCGAGATCATGCGCGTCGCCGCCAAGATCGCGGACCGTGGCGGGCCGACCGTCATCGACGTCACCGAACTCTGCCCGATGTTCGACATCAGCGGATCGACCTCGCGCATGGCCGTCTGCGTGGTCCTTCGAATTATGGCCGGCATCGCCGCCAGGGATGGCGCGGTCATTGACGATACGATTCGCCGGCCGGGATGGCAGCACGGATAACCAAGAATGCCCGCCCGCCGCGGCTCGACCTGCGGCGAGGTCACGAACAAAAAACGGATGAGGCTTCACGACGATCAAAAAAGGGGAGATGTGATATGACTATGCGGACCAGTAAGTTCAGGCATTCGGTAAACCGGCGTTCGTTCCTGTCGGCGGCGGCCGGCGCCGCGTCGGTGGCGGCGACGGGTTCGCTTCTGCCGCGCCGTGCGCGTGCGGCCGGCGAACTCAACATTCTCGTCTGGTGCGACCACGCGGACTCCAAGCTGCTGGAGCCGTTCGAGCAGGCCCACGACGTCAAGGTCAACGCCAAGACCTATGAGGGCACCGGCACCGCGCTTTCCATCCTCGAACAATCGGCGCCGGGCGACTGGGACGTCATCGTCATCGACGCGCCTGACGTTCCCCAGGTCGCCGACCTCGGGATCCTGACCGAGCTCTCCGACGACCTTGCGCCGTGGGACGACATCTTCCCGCAATTGCGCGACGCCCCCTATACCCGAGTCGACGGCAAGGTCTACGCGATCCCCGAGAAGTTCGGTTACTACGGCTTCTGCTACAACAAGGACGTGGTGGACGCGGCCGACGCCAAACGCGGCGACATCGCCTGGAACGAAAAGTACCAGGGCCGCATCGGCGTCTATGACTACTACTTCCCGGTCATCCAGATGGTCGGCCTGTCGATGGGGATCAAACCGGCCGACATTACGTCCGACGACCTGGAAGCGATCCGTGAGCGGCTGCTGGCCATGAAACCGAACGTCAAGATGATCGGCGACATCGTGAGCGTTCAGAACGCGCTCGTTACGGGCTCCGTGGACGTCATCGTCGGCGGCGCCGAGTTCACCGTGTCCAACCTGATGCCGACCAACCCGCAGCTTGACTGGGTCATTTCCGATGACGGCGGGCTGATCTGGAACCAGGGCATCGGTATTCTGAGCGACAGCAACCGGCAGGACCTGGCGGCGGAGTTCATCAAGTGGATCATGAGCCCGAAGGGGCAAGGATTGCTCGCGACGTCGGAATGCTTCTGGGCGATGCCGGCCAACGAGGCCGCGGAAATCTCCGATGCCGACAAGGCCAATCTACGCTGGGACGATCAGGCCGACTTCCTGGCGCGGTCCGAGGTCTCCCTGCTGCCCGATGTCGAGATGGACGCGGCGATGCTTGATATCTGGACGGAGTTCCTGCAGTCCTAGGGTAGGAGCCCCTTCTTTTGGACGACCGGAACCGCAGGACGCACGACAAGCCCGGCGCCGCATGGCGTCGGGCTTGCGGCGGCGCAGCATGACCAGCAGGGCCGACAGCGCCGGCGGACGCGCGCTGGGCGACGCCGACGAGCTCGGCGGTCTCGCGCTGACGCGGTGGATGGTCTATCCGGCGCTGATCTTCTCGCTGTTGTTTTTTGTCACGCCGTTCCTTGTCATGGCGGCCGTCAGCCTGTGGCAGCGGCTTCTCGGGAAGCTTGAGGCCACGTGGACATTCGCCAACTACGAAAAGTTCTTTTCGCGCGACTACCTGGTCGACGCCTTGATCAACTCGATCGAGGTGACCGTCATCACCACGGTGATCAGTATCATCGTCGCCTATCCGCTCGCCTACATCCTGGCCTACCGCGTTCCTGCGAAATGGCAGAAGGTCCTCCTGATCGTCGCGATCCTGCCGTTCTGGACCGCCTATGTCGTGCGTTCGTACAGCTGGCTTTTGGTGTTGTCCGACAACGGCATCATCAATTCGACGCTGATGTCGCTCGGCTTCATCACAGAGCCCTTGACGCTTGCCTATACGCGCGGCGCGACCATCCTGGGTTTCGTGCATTTCTTCACGATGCTGCTGACCCTGACGATCTACGCGAACCTGATTCAGATCCCGCCGTCCTACCGTCACGCGGCGGCCGACCTGGGTGCCTCATCGCTTCAGGTCTTCTTGCGCGTCACCCTGCCGCTCAGCATTCCCGGTGTCGCCGTCGGCGCGTTCCTGACCTTCGTCATCACCATCGGCGACTACATCACGCCGCAAATCCTGGGCGGCAACACGGAAGTCCTGGTGCCCCAGGCCATCATTCTGCAGATTTCGCGCGCCGCGGACTTCCCCATGGCGTCGGTGATGAGCGTGTCCTTGATGGTCGTTGTCACGGGTATCTACTTTGCCTGTGCGCGCTACTTGAAGATGGACCGACTATGATCAGGTCGTGGATCGGGCAAAGCATGGCCGGCGCCTATCTGCTGCTGGGCCTTGCCTTCATTTATCTGCCGGTTGTCATCCTGGTGCTGTTCTCGTTTCAGGACGGCGACCTGCCCGTGCCGCCGTTCAACGGCCCGAGCCTTCAGTGGTACGACGAACTGTTCGCCAACGAGCGTTTGCTCGATGCACTCGTCAACTCGGTCATCGTTGCGGTGCTGTCGGGCGCGGCGACGACGCTGCTCGGCTTCCTGGCGGCCTATAGCCTCTCCAGGTCGCCGATGCGTTTTGAAGGGACGGCACGCTTCCTGCTGATCGCGCCGATAACCGTGTCCTACCTGATCATCGGCATGGGCCTTTTGACCACGTTCAGCGTCATCGGCTTTTCCAAGTCCCTGTTCGCGGTCGGCATCGGCCATGTCGTCATCAATCTGCCTCTGGCCTTCGCGATCATCTATTCGCAGATGAGCGAGCGCCACAAGAACATCGATGCCGCCGCCCATGACCTCGGCGCCAGCGACCTGCAGACGATGTGGCTAATCTCCGCGCCGATGATGAAGGTGCCGCTGATCGCCTCGTTTTGCCTGGCCGCGACCCTGTCATGGGATGAATTCATCATCGCGTTCCTGTTGAGCAGCTTCGAGGTCACGCTGCCCGTCATCATCTTCGAAATGCTGAGGGCCGGCCTGACGCCGGAGGTCAACGCGGCGGGCACCCTTGTCTTTGCCATTTCGCTGACGATCATCATGATCGCGGCCGCTGCGTTGTTGTTGAAGCGAGGTGACGAACGATGAACGCGAGCCTCGTGTCCTTAAGGAAGGTGCGCAAAAGCTACGGCGATCTCGTCGCGCTCAACGACATCGATCTGTCGATCGATCAGGGCCAGTTTGTCGTTCTGCTCGGTCCCTCCGGCAGCGGCAAGACCACGTTGTTGTCGATCCTCGGCGGTTTCACTACACCGACATCCGGTGACGTGTGGATCGACGGCCAGGACGTCACGACCACGCCGCCGGCGCAACGCCCGACCGTCACCGTGTTTCAGGACTACGCACTGTTTCCCCACATGACGGTCAGCGAGAACGTCGGCTTCGGTTTGACCATGCGCAAAGTACCCCGTGGCGAGCGCAAACAGCGTGTCGAGCGTGTCCTGGAGACCGTGGGACTTCACGACCTGGGCGGGCGCCGGATCAACCAGCTTTCCGGCGGTCAGCGTCAGCGTGTCGCGCTGGCGCGCGCCATTGTCGTCGAGCCGGCGGTCCTGCTGCTCGACGAGCCCTTGGGCGCGCTCGATCTCAAGATCCGCCAGCAGATGCAGGAAGAACTCGTTGAGCTGCAGCGCCGGATCGAGACGACCTTTGTCCATGTCACGCACGATCAGGAGGAGGCGATGAACATCGCCGACATCGTCGTCGTGATCAACAGGGGAGCGATCGAAGATGTCGGGCCGCCCGAAAGGGTCTACCTGCGTCCGGCAAGCCTCTTTACCGCGACGTTCATGGGCGACAGCAACATTCTGACCGGCAAGGCCGTGGCATCGGACGCCGGTCACACGACCGTCGACACGCCGCTCGGCGCCATCGTGGTCGAAGGCCATGTCGACGTCGGCGCGACCGCGCATCTGTCGGTCAGGCCGGAGCAGATCAAGGTCGGCGCGGCCCAGTCGGGCGACATGACCAGCCTGGGCGATGCCCGGATTTCCGCCATGGTCTTTCAAGGCGCCCATCGGCGCTGCCACGCCCGGCTCGGCCCCAATCAGGACATCGACCTGCTGCTCTACGTGCCGCCGGAGCAGGACTTGACGCCGGGCCAATCGGTCTCCATTCAGGTGCGCGCCGCCGATATCGTGCTCTTGCGGGATTGATGCCCCGTGGGCCGGGTTCGGCTGCGGGGGAAATAGACGATGTGCAGTTTCAAAGGTCGTAAACCATGGTCATGACGCAAGACAGCAAACGTAACGCGACAGCCGAGGCGCTGCTGGAGGTGGCGCTCGAACTCTTCTCCACACGCGGCTACGCGGACGTCACGATCCAGGAGATCGCGCAGCGGACAAACACGACCTATTCGCTGACCTACTATTACTTCAAGAACAAGGAGGAGCTGTTCCACGCGGCCGTCGCCTACTCCATCGATCAGGCGATCGAGAACTACGGAAAGCTGAAGGAGCGTCACAGCTCGCCTGTCGAACTGATTGACGACTGGTTCGACAGCAACATCACCTATGCGGAGTCGCTGAAGCGAGCCGTCAAGATCATGTTCGAGTTCTCCGAGAAGCGGGACGGGTCGCCGTCGGTCGCGAACTATGTCGAATACTTCTATGAGTTCGAACGCAGTCTCTTGGCCGATTGCCTGCGGCGTGGCGTCGAGCAGGGCATCTTTGAGTGCGCGTCGCCCGAGGCCACGGCGGCCTTTGTCTCAACCCACATCGACGGCATCTTCCATGGCGCGCTCGTCCGTCCGGGCCTGGACATCGAAACGGCAATGTCCGAATTGAAGGCCGTCCTATGGCAGCTTCTGAAGTTCGAACCGTCCGCCAATGCCCCGTCGGCACGTGGACGATGCTGATGCGGTCGCGCAGGTAAGACGATTCTCCTGACCCCGCGCACGCCAAGCGTTCGAAAGACCTGCTGTATCTTCACGGCTGTAGTTCGATGAGATCGGGATTCTGCGGATAGTCCGGAAACGCCGTGGACAGCCGCGCGGCCGTCTCAGCTGCCGCGTCGACATCACCGAGGCGGTACTGCGTCAGCGCCAGAAGCTCCAGGTATTCCGGCCCGTCGGCGCCCAGGATGCCGGCGCGTTCGAGGGATGCCAAGGCCGCTTGATTGTTGCCGGCCGCGGCATGAACCGCGGCGATGTCGACTCTGACCGTGGGGTCCAGTGGCGCGTTTGATGCGGCCGCCTCAAGCGACGCCAGCGCATCCTCCAGCCGGCCCCGGTCGGCCAGCACGTTGCCGTGCGACTGCAACAACAGAGTAGAATCGGGATTGTGCTCCAACGCGGCGGCCAGGACCGCGTCAGTGGCCGCAAGGTCACCCGAAGCGAGCGCGATGCGGGCACGCATCATCCAGGCGTCGATCAGATTGGGATCCAGGGTGACGGCTTCCTTGAAGGCCGCGTCGGCCGCGGCCATGGACCGCAATGTCATGGCGATGCCGCCGATCTGCATCTGGGTTTCCGGATAGTCCAGCGTCGCCGACAGGGCCGTGCGCAGATCGGCGCGTGCGAGATTGACGATTTCGACCTCTTCGGCCGACAGGCCCTCGGTCGGGATGTCGACGGTGTTGCGCGCCGCCGCCACTCTGACCGAGCGGATGGGATCGAGCATCATGGGCGCGATCACGGCGCCGCGCACACCGTCGGGCGCGAACCGCAGGGCGTTGACCGTGGCGAGGCGCACCAGCGAGTCGTCGTCCAACAGGAACGGATAGAGACGAGGCGCGATATCCTGGTCCAGCCTTTCGCCGAGCAGTTCAATAGCGGATGCTCTCACGATGCCGGCGGCCTGTGTGTCTTCCGCCAGGGCGGCCAGGAGATCCGTTGTCTGAGCGCCAAAGTCGGTACGGCCGGCGAACAACACCTCGCCGTAATGCGGCTGCGTCCATTGCCCGTCCGGGTACCACGTTGCGATTTGCGCCGCCGCCCAGGCCTGTGTCTGGCCGGCATGGCACGACGTGCAGGCATCCGGCGCGCCGATAACCTCGCCCAAATCCGGCCGTGGCACGCGAAACGAATGATCCCGCCGCGGGTCGACGATCATGTAGGCCTTATCGGGCATATGGCAGGCAACGCATTGGGCGCCTTCGCTGCCGATCGGATGGTGGTGGTGATCCGGGCTGTCATAGTCGGCGAGGACCAGGCTGGGAAAGTCGTCGCGCCCGACCGGATTGTGGCACTGCATACACACCGCGTTGCCGTCGGCGACCAGTTCGCCGCCATGGGGATCATGGCAGTTGGTGCAGGTGACGCCCGACGCATACATCTTGGACTGAAGAAACGAGCCGTAGACATAGACTTCGGCGTCGATTTGACCGTCGGCGTGGTACAGGCCGTCGCGCAGCAGGCTGAGAACGTGATGGTCGGCGAACAATGACCCGGCGGTCGGGCTGTCAGCATCGAGCGGCGCGCGGCGTGAGTGACAGGGCGCGCAAACCTCGATCTCGGCACCGGCGCGCTCGGGCAGGTCGGCGAAGCCTACGGCAAGGCCGAAGTCGACCGTCTCAGCATAGTCGGCTCCGTCATCCGCCTCGGCCCACGCGACGTGCGCGGCGCCCGGTCCGTGGCAGGCTTCGCAGCCGACGGTGAGGTCGGACCATGTGCTCTGGTAGGTCTGCGTTTGCGCATCGTAGTTCTTCTGAAAGTCGGTCTGATGGCATACCGCGCAACGCGCCTGCCAATTCTTGTAGGGACCCGTCCAATGCAGGCCCTCATCGGCGACTGAAACGTCGTCGGGATAGAGGTGATACCAGCGCTCCTGGAGCGTATCCCATGCGATGTCGAGCGCCTGCAGCCGACCGCCGTCGGTCTCGACGAGGTACTGCTGCAAGGGCGTAACGCCCACAGTGTAGAGGATCTGGTAGACACCGGGTCTTCCGTCGGGGCCATCGGTCTCGACGAAGTAGTCGCCGTTTTCGCGAAAGAAACGGGTGGTGCTGTCGCCATACGCCAGGGCATCACCGTCGAAACGGCCCAAGACGCTCGTTTCGTCGGCTTCCCGCAAGGCCCAGCCGTGGTGCGAATCCGACCACGCCTCGAAGGCGTCGTCGTGACAGGCACCACAGGTTGCCGAACCCACATAGTTAATAGAGTCCGCAAGCTCCTCGGCGAACGCTGACCCCGGCCACAGCATCAAGAGGCCAACTATCAGAGCCCTGAGGCAGTCAGGCAGCATGCCGCGTTGCGCCACTGTCATGCCCGCATCATGTCACGAAACAGGGTTGAGGCGCGCCGGCAATCGGCGGACCGCTGATCGTGCCTTTTTGCCCCGACGTTGCGTGCGGGCCTTCCGAAATGCCGCCAACAGTTCACGCCGTTCTGTGCCGTTCAGGGCTTCCGCCCGCTGACCGGGTGCGTAGCGTTGGGCGAAGGCGCGACTCATGACGTCGCGGTTGCTTGCTTCGATGGCCTGCCGCTCGCGGCCGTCAAGCCGCGCAAGCCAGATTTGTCGTTGGCGATCGATATCGCTCAAGTCCCCGTGCTTGACGGCGTTTTCCAGGCAGCGGAAACCGTACGCCTCTGACGCGAGGTAACGGGCATGACGGCTTGCCCGCCAGGCCCGCAACCGATGGCGGGCGAGATAGAAGACGGCGGCAAGGACACCCAGCACGACAAGGACGGCCGCGCCCCAGATGGTCACCTGATCCGTGCGAGAGGAACCGTTTTCCACCACTGGCGCACCCGGTGCGGCGGTGACGTCAAGCGTGGTTTCGGGGAGTTGCGCCGTCTCGATGGCGCCGGTCTCGGTGTTCCACCAGCTGAGTTCTATCGCCGGCAAGGTAAACGTGCCGCCGGTCTCGAAGACGTAGGAAACGCTCTCGGTCCTTGTCGCTGACTCGATGGCGCCGGACCGTTCGTTCTGCCGGTCTTCGACAACCGGTTGTCGGACCAGGGCGGAAAGGCCCGCATTGTCCAGCGGACCAATCAGCGGCGGCAGGAACATCGCCGGCATGCCGTCGATGGTTGCGGTGACGGTACGCACGATGGCATCGCCCGCTTCGAGCTCGTCGGTGATGCCCGTGATCTCCTCCTCAAGCGTCAAGGACGTGCCGATGAGCAGGGGATCGAGCGCCTCGGCGCCGGGTGGCACGGTGCTGGTGATGACGATGTCGGGTATCGCGATGCTCAGCGCGATCGGCTGGCGGGTCTGCGGATCGGCATAGGTGACGTCCAGCGTTTGACCGGTGATCCGGTATTCGCCGGCGATCTGCGGATAGAACCGGTAGCTCCGGACGATGCCTGCCCAGTTATCGCGTCCGATCCGTTCGGTGATGGACCGTGAGCTGTCGGGCGGCAGCATGACCAGGGCATTGGCGATCTCGAAGCTGGGCCAGACCGGCGGATTGGGAAACCAGGTCGGCGCCAGCACGGTGACGCGCACCACGGCCGCCTCGCCGACGGTGACCGTTTCCGGGTCGATCTCGACCCGCACGAAGGGCTCCTCGGGCGCCGCGTCTTCCTGTGCGCTTATCGGCAAGACGGGCAGCACGAGCGCCAGCAAGCACATGGCCAGGAAACGCGTCATGGCGACGTCTCCGTCGCCGGTTGCGCCGCGGCTTCCAGCGCGAACTTGTTGCGCAGGAAGTCGGCGGGCCGCGTGTCGACCATACGCATCCACTGATCGGCCGATTCAAGGCGCATCTGGTCGGCCTGCGTCATCACATGTTTTTGGCCTTCGCCCGCCTCCAGATCGAACGTGTAGTCATCGGCGCCCAGCTCATATTGCTCGCCGGTGCCCGATTGTTCGCGCACACGGTTGACATAGGCGACCAGGGCTTCAGCAATCGCCAGGTTGTCGCGTGCCGCCTGATGGTCGGGGTCCTCGATAAGCGCCTGCTCGAAGGCTGTGACCGCCTGGCGATACTCACGCGCCTTGACCAGAGCGTTGCCCATGTTGAACAGGCCGTCGGCCGTCGGCACGCGGGCAAAGGCGGCCGCCGCGTCGGCGTACCGGCCCGCGCGATAGTTGGCCAGGCCCTGCCACATGGGATCGTCGAACAGGTATGCCGCCCGGATGTAATCTCTGTCGTCATAGGCAAGGCGGCCTTGCTGATCGGGCGTCAGCCACAGATCGAGAAACCAGTTGCGGGCGACGTCGTCCTCGTCCGTTTCAGCCTGGCTCGATACGGAACCTGATTGCGCGAGGGTCGGCTGCGGCGTCATGAAGGGCAAGCCGACGATCAACACGACCGCCCAGCGCATCGTCCAACCTTTCCTGAACCAGATCAGGACAAGCAAGGCGATCAGCCACGCGACCCACCAGCCCTCGTCGCGGTAGGCCACATCGTCTCTGTCATCCAGCGCGCTGCGCAAGTTGGATGCGACACGGTTCACGACAGCGCGGATGTCGTTATCGCCCAACTGAACCTCGACAATGTCGACGCCGGTGCCGCTTAGCCGACCGAGGCTGTCGCGATCCAGGTCCGCCGTCAGCCGGCCACCGCCGGCATCGGTGACGATACCGCCATCGGCATCGACAATCGGCCCGCTGTCCTCGGTCGCGACCACCAGCGCGACGATGCCTGCGGCATCAATGCTCTCAATCATGTCAACGGCGGCATCGGTGACACCGTCGGTAACCAGCAGAATGGACCCCGGTGTCTCTTCACCCAGCATCAAACCGGCAGCGAGATCAACCGCCAGGTCCGCCCGGTTGCCGGGCACCGGCATGATGTCCGATGACAAGCCCTCCAGAAACGGTTCGATCACCGTGGGGTCGTCGGTCAGCGGCAACACCATATGCGCCGATCCGGCATAGGCGATCAGCGCGGTCCTGGCGCCTGCGCGGGCGGCGATCAGGTCGCGGATCTTCATCTTGGCGCGCTCCAGCCGGGTCGGCTGGATGTCGCTGGCCAGCATGCTGTCGGTGACTTGAAGCGCGATGACAAGCGGCGCGGTTTCGGAGACGAACGGGTTGGGCACCGGTTTCCACGCCGGCCCGGCCGCCGCCACACAGATAAGCGCGAGACATGCCGCCGACGTGTCGA
>JANQGO010000059.1 GCA_028277285.1 Alphaproteobacteria bacterium
CCGGCGACGACCTGAACGATCTCGTCGCCGTTCCTGTGCCGCTCCCACGGGCTTTCGCCATCAAAGCTGCCGACGAAAACGCCGTCGTCGCGAAATGGCACGATAGAGGCGAACGACGCGTCAGCCTCCTCCTCGGTTGTGTCGGGCGCGCGCAGATGAAGGGTCGGTAGCTTCGCCAGTTCGGCGGCGATATCGACGGCCTTGACCATGTTCTTGTCCTCCTCTTCGTACCTCAGGACGTTATCTGCTTGGTGTGGTCGTTTCGGAGTCGACGAACTCGACGTCAGACCCCCTCCCGCTTGATCGGCACCGACCAGCTTTTTGCCAGGATGCGTTTCTTGCCTTCATAAACATCCAGATCGGCGGACAACAAGAACGTGTCGGCGGTGGCGCGCAGGTTGGTGGTGGCGTGGATGTCGACCTCGAAGTCGCCTCGCTTCATGTGGCTGGTGACGGTCATCTCGGTTTCCGCACTCAAGGGGTCGCCCTCGGTAATCGCCATGCGCTCGATGGTGTTGCGGCCGAACTCCATGCCGTGGTCGCTGATCCGGTAGACGCCGCTGCCGCGCTCCGAATAGACCTCGACGCGGCCGGTCAGCACATCGCGGGTAACGGTGTTTTCCGATGACGGCGGTGCGATCATCTCCTGCGGCATGGGGGCGGCTTCCTGCGGTGGCTCGAAGGGTTTGAGGCGCGGGCCGCCCTTCAACGGGCGCACCGGCAGATGCAGCGTGCTGGTGCCGGTGTGGACTGTCAGTTCGACCGGCTCCGGCGAGGGCCAGATCATCGGCCAATAAGTCGTCGAGACGGCGACGCGGATACGGTGGCCGGGTTGGAACGCGTATGCCGTGTCGTTCAGCGTGACCTTCACCTGATAACGCTTGCCGGGCTGGATGCGCGCGATGCGGCCATGACCGTTGCGGTGGGTCAAGTTCAAGACCGCGTAGGTCGCGCGTGCCACCGAACCGTCCGGTTTGACGTCGTTCAGGCGCACGCAAACGAAAGCGTTCGGCTTGTCGACGCTGAGGTCGAGGCTGACTTCCGGCGCGCCCAGGATCTCAACCGTCTCCTCCAAGGGCTCGGTCTCGAAGCAGATCGAGGCGCCGTCGTCGAAGCGCTGGTCGCCGGGAAACTCCGGGCCCTCGCCGCCGGTGCCATAGGGGCACCATTCGCCGCCTGCCATGCCGAGCGTCTGCGGCGTCACGGCGACCCGCGGCACGTCCTTGCCCTTCTTGGTGCCGATGCCGTCGGGGTTGAGGCGGAAGGGTTTCATGCGGATACGCTTGCTGGGCCAGGCCTGTTCGCCGACCCAGCGGCCGGGACAATGGGCGTACCAGGGCTCGGCCGGGATATCGTCCTGCATATAGGCGCGCATCATCGGCTCGTTCATGATGCCGGTGTCGATGTCCTTCAGCCAATAGTCCCACCAGCGCAGCATCTCCTGCAGAAAGCCGATGGCCGGTCCGGGCGCGCGGAGCGACTGGCCCCACTGGTGCGCGTGGGGGCCGATCAGGCCCAACCGCGGCACCTTGAGGTTTTTCATAAGGCGCGGGATGGCGTTGGTGTAGCCGTCGAGCCAGCCGCCGACGGCGAAGACCGCGCACTGGATGTCGCGGTAGTTCTCGTTGACCGAGCCGTGTTTCCAATAGGCGTCGCGCTGCTGGTGTTTCATCCAGGTCTCGATCGGGCAGGGGATGCCGTCGAGGCGCTCCAGCCAGTTCTTGCGCCAGCCCGGCCCCATGATCTCGGGGTCGCCGGGCAGCGCCAGGATCGAGAAAAACGTCGTGCCCCAGTCCAGGTTGTCGTTCAGCAGGCAGCCGCCGGAATAGTGCATGTCCGAGGCATAGCGGTCGTCGGTCGAGCATGACGTGACGATGGCTTTCAGCGCCGGGGGCTTGAGCGCCGCGACCTGGAGCGCGTTGAAGCCGCCCCATGAGATGCCGAACATGCCGACCTTGCCGGTGCACCACGGCTGCTTGGCAAGCCAGGCGATGACCTCCTTGCCGTCTTTGAGTTCCTGGGCAGCGTATTCGTCGCGCATGACGCCGAAACTGTCGCCCGCCCCCTGCAGGTCGACGCGCACGCTGGCATAACCGTGGCCGGCGAACCAGGCATGTTTGGGTTCGTCGCCGGGCCGCGTCATGTCGCGCTTCCTATAGGGCAGGTATTCGAGCAGCGCCGGCACGGGCTTGCTGTTGGCGTCGGCCGGCAGCCAGATGCGCGCGGCGAGCTTCTTGCCATTGCGCAGCGGGATCCACACGCCCTTTTCGCGCACCTTCACCTTGCGCGGAAACTCCATCACGACCCCCATGACATCCTCCCCCTGCTGACGCGGCAATGATGCGACGTTATCGGGTTCGGCGCGGTGTGTCAGGTGCGGTGTCGGCCGACATTCCTCGTGCTTACTGCGCCAGGTCCTTCAAGAACTGCGGCGCGTTGTCGCAGTGGCGCGCCATGGCGTAGACGAAGGCGTGGCCCGTGCCGAAGGCGGCGGCGTCCGGCCGGTCTTCGAGATAGCTGTCGAACGCCTCGGTCATCGCGTCGACGTCAACGCCATGGGCACCGCAATCGCTGAGCCAGGCAAGCTCCTGCGTCTTGTGATAGGTCTCCGCCACCATCAGCCCGTCCCACAGACCCGTGACATGCGCCTGCCGTTCGTCATCGTCATAGGCGAGGTAGTCGTCGAGGGTGAGCTCGGGCTGACCGCCATGGGCGGCGGTGGCCGCGGTGAGAACGAGAAGGCAGCTCAGGGTCCGCAGCATGGCATTCTCCGAGGAGTGACTGACTTAGATGGACCGTTTCGCGCGTTCATGAGGACGTTGAGTCTCCGAGCGCTGCACAAGGGATCGATCGCACGCCAAGGCAGAGCTCTCGGCCGGCTGTGCGCATGGCCGATGCGCGTTCCTCTTCGCCGGCGGCGGCGAGATATGCCGCGACAAAATAGTGGCAACCCGGCGTCGTGCAGGTCGACCAGGCGGATTCACCCTCTTGCGCTGAAGCGTCGTCCTCTTCGACGAAAACCGCGAGTGCCAATCGCGCGTCGATCGGCCAGTGGCTGAGGGCTGCATCGATCAACGGCCTGAGCAAGCCGCGGTCGACCTCGATACCGCTGCGCCTTGATGCGGCCAATAGCCATAGCAGCGGGTGTTCGTAAGGCGACTGGTAGACCCAGGGCTGCGCGCCCTCTAGTGCGGCGAGCGCATTGTCGATAGCGTTCTGATCATCGCCGTCCAGGTAAGCGGCAATCGCGCGGTAGGTCGCGACACCGCCGGGGCAGATTTCGTCGTGCCGCGCCAAACACCATGGGTTGAACGTGTTGGCAGGCCAGAGTGCTTCGTCCAAACCGGCCCCGATGATGGCGAGCCGGGCGGCGCGGGCGCGTGCGAAATCGAGCAAACGCGCCGCAAGCTCACGACGTTCCGGGTCGTCGTAATAGACCCCCCAACCGGTGATCACGTTCGCAATCGTCGTGCCGGATTCCAGATAGAGCGCCGCAACGAACGCGGGATCCCGGCCCTTTGCGTCGAGGACAAAGGCACGGGTGATATCGTAGAGGCCACGTTCCATGCGGTAGTCGAAGATGTTGCGGCCGGCCCAGTCGCACGGTAGCGCATCTGCCGTCGCGGGCAGAAACTGTGACCGGATCAGGCAGTCGAAGACGAGCAGCATCTCGATGTCGATCAGCGTGATCACCGTCTGCGGATCGTCCCAGTCACGATAAAGGCCAAGTCTCCTGAAGCTCTCATCGCTGTCTTCGACAATGCCGCGCAGGACGTCCATGCGCTGCTCGATTTCCGCCAGTGCCCCTTCAACATCGCCGGCGACGGCCAGTTCTGCCGGACGGTCAAGCGGCATGATGAAGCCAGGCGGGTTCATCTCCCAGACCTCACGCTCGCGCTGCAGTTTGAGCGCGAAGAGCAGGGTGACGCCAACACTGACCAGAACGATCAGCGTGACGATAATCCAGAAAGACCGGGATCGTGCGGTACGGTCGTGGTCACCGTGCTTGGCGGTGAACGTGTGGGCGACATGGCGGCTCATGGCGACACTGCCTCGGCACCAGCATGCCGCAATGCGGTGCACGGGATCGAACGGATGGCGCGGCACAGGTCGAGGCCGGCCTCATGGGCGGCCTCGCCGGCCGCGGTATCGCCATGGGCGATGTGACGTTGCGCCAGGAAGAAGCGGCATCCCGGCGTGTCGCATCCATCGGGCAACGCGCCGGAATCATGGAGTGCATCCGGATCGACATAGGCAAGCAAGGCCGTGCGCGCATCTTCGGGCCACGCGATCAAGGCGTCGTCGATCAGCGGCTGCAGGTCGCTGGTGTCGTCATCGATCCCCATGTGCCGCGACGCCGCGAGGATCCACAACAGAGGATGTTCGTAGGGCGAGCGGTAGACCCACGGCTGACTGCCTTCCAGCGCGACGAGGGCGGCGGTTCTGGCGTCGCGGCGGTTGCCGTTGAGGTAGAGCTTGATCGCGATATAGGTCGACAGCCCGCCTGGGCAAACCTCATCGAACTCGTCGCTGCACCACCGGTTGCTCGAACTCCCATCGATGAACGGTGCGTCGAGGTCGCCGTCCAGCAATTGCAGCCGCGCCACGCGCGCAAATGTGAAATCACGCACGAGCGCCGCCACCTTGCGACGATCCTCGTCGTTGTACGTCGAGATACCGCCCGCCAGCAGACCGCCGATCTTGCTGCCGGCGTTCTTGTAGAGCGTGGCAACGGCGTTGCTATTCCAGCCCTCGGCCTCGAGCCACATAGCCTTCGCCAAATGGCGGGCGCCGACAGAAAAGGCTGATGGGTCCTCGCCGTCGCCTTCGTCGTCGCAAGCGATCCGGTCGTAGGCGACGTCTGACGGGTCTTGATCGATGAAGCAGTAGGAAAAATAGAGTGTCAGCGAATTGATAAGCAGAGTGACTGCCGCCGGATCGAAGTCGACCCATATGTCGGTGAGGCCGTCGGGATCCACGTCGGCTTCGTCGTAGCCGCGTTCAATCTCGTTCGCGCGAAAACCAAGCTTGAAGTAGGCGCTGTTGAGATCGCCGGCCATCGAAAGTTCGGCCATCTGGTCGACCGGAACGATCATGCGCGCGGGATCCATGGCCCATGTCACCGTCTCCTGACTGAACTTGATGTAGAGGAGCCCGGCGATGCCCGCGAGGAGCAGAACGATGAGAACGAGTACCGACTTCAAGAACCGGGATCTCCGCCCGTGGTGTGCCGGCAGTGTAGCCGGTTTCGCCAGGGGCGTGTAGCGCGCGGCGCTTACACCACTTTCTCGTCCTTCAGCCGCGTGATCTCCGCCTCGGACATGCCGAGAAACTCCGCCAGCACCTCGCCGGTATGTTCGCCCAAGAGCGGCGGCGGGCGTTTGTAGACCGGCGGCGAGCCCTCCAGGTTGACCGGGCTTCTGACCATCGGAATGGTGCCGGCGGTCGGGTGCGGCATCTCGATCTTCATGCCGCGCGCCTGGACCTGGGGATCGGCGAAGACCTGTTCGAAGTTGTTGACCACGCCGTAGGGAATGCTGCGCTTCTCCAGGTTCTCGACCCACCATGCGCGCGGCTCCTGTTTCACCAGCTCGACGACCTGGGGCATCAGGGTATCGCGGTTGCGGATACGCGCGGGATTGGTGGCGTAACGCTCGTCGGCGGCCAGCTCACTGGCGCCGGCCAGATCGCAGAAGCGCTTGAACTGGTCGTCGTTGCCGATGGCGATGATGAGCGGATCGTCGGCGGTCTCGAACACCTGATAGGGCAAGAGGTTGGGATGCGCGTTGCCGTAGCGTGTCGGCGGTACGCCGGAGGTCAGGTAGTTCATGTTCTGGTTCGCCATCAAGGCGATGGAGCTGTCCAGCAGCGCCATATCGATATGCTGGCCTTCGCCGGTGCTGTGGCGATGGTTGAGTGCGGCCAGGATCGCGATGGTCGAATAGAGGCCGGTGGTCAGGTCGGAGATCGCAACGCCGCCCTTCTGCGGTCCGCCGCCGGGGAGATCGTCGCGTTCGCCGGTGATCGACATGAAGCCGGACATGCCCTGGGCCAGGAAGTCGTAACCGGCGCGCGGCGCATAAGGGCCGGTCTGGCCGAAGCCGGTGACCGAGCAGTAGATCAGTCCCGGGCAATCGTCCTTCAGGCTGTCATAGTCCAGCCCGTACTTCTTGAGCCCGCCGAGTTTGTAGTTCTCAACCAGGATGTCGGCCTTTTTGGCGAGATCGCGCACGATCCGGGCGCCTTCCTCGCTCGCCATGTCGATGGTGATCGAGCGCTTGCCCCGGTTGGCGGAGAGGTAATAGGCGGCTTCCGTCGTGTCGTTGCCGTCGGCGTCTTTCAGGAACGGCGGGCCCCAGTGGCGGGTGTCGTCGCCACGGCCCGGCCGCTCGACCTTGATGACGTCCGCGCCCAGGTCGGCCAGGACCTGGGTGCACCAGGGCCCGGCCAGAATGCGCGAGAGGTCGAGCACAAGGATTCCGTCAAGGGCGGCGGGCATGCGGCAATCTCCGGGAAACAACAGTGTGGGAGGCGCATCCTATAGCAATGTCGGTCCGGCGTGCATCACCGTCCCCGGTGGTGGGAGTCCGGCGATGCTGTCGTGACCGGACCCAACATCTGGGGTCATCTGTCATCGAACAGACAATTTACGGTGTTAACGTCCGCCCGGACTTGGTTATGATACGCCCGCCGCCGGGATCGGCCCGGCCGCCAACGTGACGTGAAGGAGATGGAGAGCGCGGATGGCACCGCCCGAAGCATGCCCGGCCTTGGTGCTGAACGCCGATTTTCGGCCGCTCAGCTATTTCCCGCTGTCCCTGTGGTCATGGCAGGACGCCGTGAAGGCGGTGTTCATGGATCGGGTGATGACGCTGAACGAGTACGACCGCGTGGTGCGTTCGCCGTCGTTCGAGATGCGCCTGCCCAGTGTTATCGCGCTCAAGGAATTCATCCCGCTCAACAAGCGCCCGGCCTTCACCCGCTTCAACGTCTTCCTGCGCGATATGTTCAACTGTCAGTACTGCGGCGACCACTTCGAGACCCGCGAGCTGACCTTCGACCATGTCATCCCGCGGTCCAAGGGCGGGCGAACGAGCTGGGAAAACGTCGTCACCGCCTGCAGCGGCTGCAACATGCGTAAAGGCAACCGTATGCCCCGCGAGGCCGGCATGTTGCCGCGCCTTAAGCCGATTTCGCCCACCACCTATCAGTTGCGCGAAAACGGGCGGGGTTTCCCGCCCAATTTTTTGCACGAGGATTGGCGCGACTATCTCTACTGGGATAGCGAACTGGAGACCGACTGAGTCGGCTTACGTGACCTGGTCACCATTGCCAGCCCGCTCCCCCACCTCCGGGGCAAAACGCCGAGAGGCGTTTTCGCCGAGGCCACCCCGAGGATGCTGCCATGGCTGGCCGGGTGGGGGAGCGGGCTGGTGCTGTAGCTTGCAGACAACACCAAAATCTGAAACAGAACGCCCCGCTGCAAGTTTTTTGCTAGGCGGGAGTGTTCGATGGATCTTTCACAGGAAAATATCAGCAAGCTGACGACGGATTTGTCGGCCATTGCAGTCGACTACGGGCTCAGTCTCTTGGGCGCGCTCGCCCTCGTCATCGTCGGCTTTATCATCGCCGGTTGGGCCCGCCGCGCGACGGCCCGCGCGCTCTCGCGCGTCGACAACATCGACCCGACGCTGCAAAAGTTTCTCTCCAGCGCCGTGCGCTATGTCGTGCTGGTGCTGGTCGGCGTCGCCGTGCTCAACCAGTTCGGCATCCAAACGGCAAGCCTGCTGGCGGTGCTCGGCGCGGCGGGCCTCGCGATTGGCCTGGCGCTGCAGGGCACGTTGTCGGACATGGCGGCCGGCATCATGCTGCTGTTCTTCCGGCCGATTAACGTCGGGGACTACGTGGAGGCGGGCGGCGAGTCCGGTACCGTCGACAACATCGGCCTCTTCCTGACCGAGCTCACCACGCCCGACAACGTGCAGATCATCCTCGCCAACAGCGATGTCTGGGGCTCGACGGTCAAGAACTACAGCCACCACCCGATCCGCCGGGTCGATTGGACCATCGGCATCGGCTATGGCGAGAACATGGACGAGGCCATGGCCGCCATCGAAGAGGTCATCGCCGCCGAACCGCGCGTGCTGAAGGACCCGGAAGCCCAGGTCATGATCTCCAACCTCGGCGACAGCGCGGTCGACGTCACGATCCGCCTGTGGACCGAGCAGGACCATGTCTGGCCGATCCGCTGGGACCTGACCAAGGCATTCAAGGAAAAACTCGACGCCAAGGGCATCGAAATCCCGTTCCCGCAGCGCACGGTGCACATGGTGCAGGAGGCGGCGGAGTAGATACGGCGTTCATGGGACAGCCATCGGGGGACATAAGCCTGGGCCACGCGCGACGGAGCGGCGCAGGGCGTGTCATCTTTAGCGCTTGAGTTCAGCGGGCGTAACACGCCACCCAAAAGTGGCAGTTCCAACGAGAGGGCGACATCTCGCAGGAATAATGTGCGTCGAATGGTATTAAACTGAACGGATCGGGCTTTTACTTTAGAGTTGACAACTAATCAGTGCGAAAATGGTATCGTGTGTCGTTGATTGTTAAAACAATCCGACGTTGTTACTGGAATCGCAGCTACCGCTACGGCGTCGTACATCTTGAAAAGGATTACGACTATGAGAAGGTCCATTGTTGCGATTGTAACCGGTACGTTTTTGTTTGGTGGTTGTGTCTCGCACAGCAAAAACGTCAATCCCGAGTATGTCTCGCCCTCACGCTACGCCAGCCTAACCTGCGCCCAGCTTGAGGAAGAGCGCCGCTACATCGGCAGCGCCGTAGCACGTGTCGCCGATCAGCAAGACGATGCCGCTGATGCGGATGCGGTCCTGCTTGGGGTTGGCGCGATCCTGTTCTGGCCGGCGCTTCTGGCCATGCCGTTCAACGAGGATCAGGCCCATGAACTCGGGCGCCTCAAAGGCGAGTACGAGGCCGTATCGAGAGCCCAAGATCAGAAAGGTTGCCTCTATTCCCACATGGTGAATGAGGACGCACCGGCCGTCGCGCCTGATGCTGAGGCTGATACGACACTCGTAACGGCATCGGACGAGACCATCGACCCGGCGGCAGGCACAACATCTGAATTGTCGGCCGGCGCTTCGTCCGAAGTCTCGTTGACGACGGACTAAGCGGACCCAATGCGGCGCCTGCCCGGCAGACCTAGCGCTCGGACAGGTGTTTTGAGAGGAAGTCGATCGCGACCTTGAACTCCGCGGCGGCGGCCGGGCCGTCGAAGCGGGCGCGCATGAAGCTGTGGATCATGCCTTCGGCGACGCGGTAGGTGGCGTCGACGCCGGCATCCGCCAGCCGTTCGGCATAAAGCTCGCCCTCGTCGCGCGCGGCGTCGACGCCGGCGACGTGGATCAAAGCCGGCGGCAGGTTGCCGTAGTCGCCCGCCATCAGCGGGCAGGCGTAAGGGTTGGTGTGGGTCGCGGGGTCCGGCATGTAGAGGGCGCGGTACTTCTCGGTCGAGGCCTTGTTCTGGATCGGCGCCTCGCCGTAGGTCGTGAAGCTGGGCAGGGTGCCGTCGGTGCGGAAGCCCGGATAGAGGATCGCCTGGGCCGCGATCTCAGGACCGCCGCGGTCGCGCGCGGCCAAGGTCACGGTCGCCGCCAGATTGCCGCCGGCGCTGTCGCCGCAGATGGCAAGGCGCGCGGGGTCGATACCGAAGGTCTGGGCGTTCGCCGCGACATGACACAGCGCGGCGTAGCAATCGTCATGGGCGGCGGGGAACGGGTGTTCCGGGGCCAGGCGGTAGTGGGTGCTGACGACGACCGCGCCGGTCTCCTCGGCGAGCCCCCAGGCCACGGTGTCGTTGGTGTCGAGATCGCCCGAGATGAATCCGCCGCCATGGATATAGAGGATGCCCGGTGACGGATCGGCCGCGCCGGCCGGTCGGTAGGTGCGGATCGGAATGGCGTACGCGTCGGTCGCGATGGTGCCGTCGGTGACGGTCATGCCGTCGGGGCGCGGCCGCATCGCCTTACGGCAAAACGAGCTCCAGATCTCGCGGCCTTCCTGAAATGTTTGGGCGACCGGCAGGCTCTCGAACTCCTCGAGCATGGGGACCATGTCGGGGTGGATGTCGTAGCGCGCGACGATCGCCGAGACGTTGTCGGTCATCGGGCGGTCACCCGATGCTGGCCAAGGCCAGCCCACTCCCCCTCCCGGCCACCCCGAGGATACTGCCATGGGTGGCCGGGAGGGGGAGTGGGCTGGCGCAGCACCGTCTAGACATGCCTCACACCCGTGTCGACAGCCAGATGGCGAGGCGGGTGCCGGACTTGATGGCGCCGGTCAAGAGCTCGTAACCCGGCGCCTGCTCGGCGCCGTGGTCGTTGGCGGTGTCGTGGTGTTCCT
>JANQGO010000120.1 GCA_028277285.1 Alphaproteobacteria bacterium
GGCCTTCTGGGGCGCGCTCGGCTGCTCCTGCTTCGCGGTCTAGCCGGGGGGGCAATGGCGGTCGGTACGGCCTTGGCAGGTCCCAGGGCAACGGTGTCGACCTGGTTCACCGGCGATACGGGCCGCAAGGTCGCGATATCTGACGCCCATGAGGACCGGCGCCTGTCGACGGTCCCGCCACTTAACCAGAACCGGAGACATTCCAATGGCTGACCTCATTCTGATCAACGGCAAAGTTACCACGATGGATCCGGACCAGCCCGAGGCGACGGCCATTGCCCTCAAGGAGGGGCTGATCGTTGAGGTCGGATCAGATGCCGACATCCTGCGCCTAAGAGATGCGGATACCGAGGTCATTGACCTTGGCGGCCACAGGGTGATCCCCGGATTGATCGACAGCCACACCCACATCATCCGCCAGGGCAACAACTTCGCCATGGAGCTGCGCTGGGACGACGTTCCGTCTCTAGCGGATGGCCTGCGGATGCTGAAAGCGCAGGCGCAGCGCACGCCCGCGGGCCAGTGGATCCGTGTGGTCGGCGGCTGGTCGGCTGATCAGTTCGCTGAAAAACGACTGCCGACCCTGGAGGAGATCAACGCGGTTGCCCCCGACGTTCCGGTCTACGTTCTCCACCTTTACGACCGCGCCTGGTTGAACAAGGCCGCCTTGCGCGCACTGGGGATCGATAACCACTTCTACGAACCCTTTGTCTCGGGACGTCTTGAGCGCGACGATGACGGTAACCCAACGGGTCTGGCGTTGGCGCGCCCCAATGCGCAGCCGCTATACGCGCTCTTGGACATGGCGCCGAAACTCGACTTCGAGCAGCAGATCACCTCGACCAAGCATTACTTCCGCGCGCTCAATGCTCTGGGGCTGACCTCAGCGCTCGACTGTGCCGGTGGCTTTCTCAATTACCCAGACGACTATGGTGTCATCACAGAGCTCAATCGGCGCGGTGAGCAGACCGTGCGTATTGGCTACCAGCTCTTCGCGCAGCGTCCACTGTTCGAACTCGATGACTTCAAAAAGTGGAATGATATCGTCAAACCCGATGAGGGTGATGATTACCTGAAATGCGTCGGGGCCGGGGAAATGCTGGTCGCGTCAGCCTACGACTTCGAAGACTTTTCCTATCCGCGCCCAACTTTGCCCCAGCGGATGGAGGGTGACCTTCGCCCGGTGCTGGAATTTCTGTTTGAGAACCGTTGGCCGATCCGTTTCCACTGCACCTACGAGGAAAGCGCCCATCGCTTGCTCGCCGTTGTTGAGGAGGTTGGACGCGACAAGGGCCTCGAAGAGCTGAACTGGATCTTCGACCATGGCGAGACGATCAGCGCGAAGACCATGGAGTGGGTTGCACGGCTGGGCGGCGGGATCAGCTACCAGAACCGTATCGCGTTCCAGGCCACAGCCTATCGCGACCGCTATGGCGAGGCCGCGCTCCATGACGTGATGCCGGTTAAGACCATGATGGCCTCCGGCGTACCTTTGGCGGCCGGAACGGACGCGACACGGGTCAGCTCGTATAACCCGTGGCTTGCGATCCACTGGGCGGTCAGCGGCAAGGGCCGCGGCGGCGACGTCATCTGGCAGGCCGCGAACCGGCTCAGCCGTGACGAAGCGCTGCGCCACTGGACCGCCGCCGGCGCCTGGTTCAGCCGCGAGACCGGTAAAAAAGGGCAAATCAAGGCGGGCCAGTTCGCCGATATCGCGGTGCTTGACCGGGATTACTTCATCATCCCCGAAGACGACATCATTAACATCGAGGCCGACCTGACCTTCACCGGCGGCCGGATCGTGCACGCCAAGGGCGCCTTCGCCGACCACGCGCCCGCGCCGCTGCCTGAACTGCCCGATTGGAGCCCGGTCCCGATCTTCGGCGCGCCAGGAACTCCAAACACCACCTCCGCCGAACTCTTCGCTTAGTCTTAAGGAGCCAGATATGACGACGCCGATCCCTCCGAAAGCTGTTGAAGGGCTCATCGCAACCCCGTTTGGCCCACCTGCTGAGCAGCCACTTGAAAAGCGGCCACAGAGTAAGCGCGCATGGCCCATGCGCGATCTGGCGAAGACCTCCACCTACGCGGTGATGCACTTCTGCGTGGCCGTCTCGGTGGCCTACGTCCTCACATGGGACATCAGGATCGCGCTTGGCATCGGCCTTGTCGAACCGCTGGTCCAGACCGCTGCCTATGCGGTGCATGAACGGGGATGGGCGCGCTGGTCTGCCCCTGCTTCACCTGTAGGATAGAGGACATCGCCATGAGACGCTCGCGCCTCGGCCTCGCCGACAACGCCAAGAAGACGTCGATCGACCCCCTCCAAAAGGCGCTCACCGACCGCATCGACCTGCGCCTCGCGGTCAAGCAGACCCACTGGACCGTGCGCGACGCTCGCTTTCAGCAGCTCCAGGAGTTCTTCAGCAGCCTCGTCGGACCGTTGGGAGAGGAGATCGACACAATGGCTGAACGCGTTACCGCCCTCGGCGCCTATGTGCGTGTGAGCATCAGTGCCGTCGATGAGGGGGGCGACGCGGACACCGCCAATGTCTTCACCGGAACCTCGCGTTCTCTCGACAAGACCTTGTGGTTCGTCGAGGCCCACCGACCGGCGGAGGCGGGGTGAGACGATGGCTCGCGCCCAAGCTGCCGGGACGCCGGTCCAGGTGAAGCCGCCGAAACCCTCAGCCTGGGCGCCCTTCGGGCATTCCGCCTTCGCCGTGCTCTGGACGGCGACGGTTCTCTCCAACGTCGGCACCTGGATGCACGACGTCGGGGCCGGCTGGCTGATGACCGAGCTTTCGCCCTCGCCCTTCGTCGTGGCCGCGGTACAGGCGGCCACGACCTTGCCGATCTTCCTCTTCGCGCTTCTGGCCGGTGCGGTCGCCGACATCGTCGATCGCCGCAAGTTGCTGATCGGCGTCAATGCCGCCATGGGGGTGACGGCCGGTGCGCTGGCGCTGCTGGTCAGCCTCGACCTGATGACGCCCCTCGGCCTGATCCTCTTCACCTTCCTGCTCGGCACCGGCGCCGCCTTCATGGCGCCGGCCTGGCAGGCGATCGTGCCCAGCCTGGTGCCGCGCAGCGAGCTGGGGCCGGCCATTGCCCTCAATTCCATGGGCATCAACGTCAGCCGCGCCATCGGGCCGGCGCTTGCCGGCTTCCTGATCGTCGCAATCGGCTTGGCGGCGCCCTTCGCCCTCAACGCCCTCAGCTTCCTCGGGATCATCGTGGCGCTGCTCTGGTGGCGGCCGCCGCCGCGGCCGGCCGGCGACCTGCCGCCGGAGCACGTCGTTTCGGCAGTACGCGCCGGACTGCGCTATGCCTGGAACAGCCGGCCGCTGAAGGCCACCCTGATCCGTGCCGCCGGCTTCTTTGCCTTCGCCAGCGCCTACTGGGCCATGTTGCCTCTGATCACACGCCAGGTGCTGGACGGCGGGCCGACGCTCTATGGCCTGCTGC
>JANQGO010000153.1 GCA_028277285.1 Alphaproteobacteria bacterium
GGCAGCGATCTCGATCGCGCGCCCGCTGATCGCCAAACGCCAGATCGGGATCGCTGCCGAAACCGGTGCCGACGCCGTCCCCCATGGCGCGACCGGCAAGGGCAACGACCAGGTCCGTTTCGAACTCAGCTACTACGCGCTTAACCCCGATATCCGCGTCATCGCCCCGTGGCGAAGCTGGGATCTGACCTCGCGTACGCGGCTGATCGACTTCGCCGAGAAACACCAGATCCCGATCCCCAAGGACAAGCGCGGCGAGGCGCCGTTCTCCGTCGACGCCAACCTGCTGCACATCTCCGCCGAAGGTAAGATCCTGGAGGACCCTGCCGACGAGGCGCCGGAATATGTCTATTCGCGCACCGTCGCGCCGGAAGAGGCGCCCGATACGGCGCAGATCGTCGAGATCGGCTTTGAGGCCGGCGATCCGGTCTCGGTCGACGGCCAGACCTTGTCGCCGGCAGCGCTGTTGACGCGGCTTAACGAGTTGGGCGGCGCGCACGGCATCGGCCGGCTCGACATGGTCGAAAACCGCTTTGTCGGCATGAAGAGCCGCGGCGTTTACGAGACGCCGGGTGGCACGGTGCTCGCCGTTGCCCATCGCGCGATCGAGTCGATCACGCTCGATCGCGGCGCGGCGCATCTCAAAGACGAGCTGATGCCGCGCTACGCGGAGCTGATCTATAACGGCTTCTGGTTTTCGCCCGAACGGCGCATGCTGCAGGCGCTGATCGACAGGAGCCAGGAAGGTGTCTCCGGCACGGTACGGATCAAGCTCTACAAGGGCAGCGCAACCGTGGTCGGGCGGGAGTCACCGAACTCGCTCTATAGCCTGGAGCACGTGACCTTCGAGGAAGACGCAGTCTACGACCAGCGCGACGCCGAGGGTTTCATCAAGCTGCACGCTTTACGCCTGCGCCTCGACCGCCGCCGCCAGGGCTAAGCCTCAAAAAGATTTAACGCATCCCGGACAAGCGCAGCGCTGATCCGGGATCCATGAACACAGTCCGAGCCAGGTCAGGCAAGCCTCGTGTTCGTGGGCCCCGGCTCGCAGGCCGGGGCGCGAGACAGGAGAGTGATCGGCGAAGTGCGCGTTACGCCACCAAACCGAGGCCCTGGAAGAAGCTGTACTTGTCCCAGTCGACCCAGCTCTCGACGATCTTGCCGTCGGCGAAGCGATCGATCTGAACGCCGGTCCAGGTGATTGTCTTGCCGGACGGCGCGGCGCCCATGAACGTGCCGGTATGGGTCGCGGTGAAGGCCCAGCGCGTCGCGACCAAGTCGCCTTCGGCAACCTGCATCAAGATACGGGTCGACGCCGGCGACAGGTTGGCGATGTGGTTGGCGACCAGCGCTTTCCATTGCTTGAGATCGATCGCCTCGACCTCGCCCTCGATATGGGACTCCTGGTGGTTGACGTAGTCGGCGGCAAAGATGTCCTCGGCCTTGTCGGTGCTGTCGCTGCCCCAAAGCCCGTTGGCCCGGCGCGCCAACGCTTTCATGTCGTCGAGTGTCATGGCTGTTTCCCCTCGTGTTGGCAATGGGTTCTTAACTTCCTGCCGAGGAAGGCAATGGCGGTTCGAAATCGGCCGGGACCTGTTCGATGCGGAACGGCAGCATCGGTCTCTCCGGCCCGTCCAGACCGCGCGCCCAGTCGTGGCCGGCGAACACGGCTTCAGCGATCAGGCCGGGCGCCAGACAGTCGCCAACGCGGGTCAGCGTGCGGATGCCGGCGACCTCCAGTTTCACTCGGTCGGCGGTAAGTTCGGCATAGAGGCCATCCTCGGCCTGGCGCATGGCGACCAAGACGACGGTCGCGGCGTTCAAGCGCCTGTCCGGCTCGCCGAACACACCGGCAATCTGGACCTGTCCATCGTCGATGGCGGTAACCGCGTGGCCGGCGATGATCGGGATGCCCAGGTCGACAAGGGTCGATTGTACGCGATGCTGGTCGAAGCCGTTGTCGCTCCAGTGCGAGATCAACGGTGCCGGCGTCACGATGGTGACGTCGTGGCCGGCCTCGCGCAGCATCTCCGCGAGCGCCGGTCCGACCGCATAGCGGTCGTCGTCATAGATCACGACCGGCCCGGCCACCGGCGCACCGGCCATGATCTCGCCGGCGGAGATGACGTGGCTCTTGTCGGCGCCTGGAATGGGGCGAACGTGATAGTGGCCGACACCGTCCTTGCGCCAGGTCGCGCCGGTGGCGATGGCGACATGGTCGGCGCCGAACTCGAGCACCTGATCGGCGGTCATCGGACTGTCGAGATAGACCTCGACATTGGCCATCGGCTGGATCTGGCCGACGCGCCAGTCGCGCACGCGCGCCCATTCGTTGAGCCGGGGCAGGCGCGACAGCGCGTTCAGGTGCCCGCCAAGCTCGGTGCCGGCCTCTGCCAAGGCAACACGGTAGCCGCGCTGGCCGGCGGCGCGTGCGGCTTCGAGGCCGGCTGGACCGGCGCCGACAACCAGTATCTGTTCGGACGCGCCCTTGGCCGGGATGACCTCCGGGTGCCACCCGCGCCGCCACTCCTCGCCCATGGTCGGGTTCTGGGTGCAGCGCAGCGGTGTGTTCAGCGAGTGGGATGAGAGGCAAATGTTGCAGCCGATGCACTCGCGGATGTCGTCGGTCCGGCCCTCGCGAATCTTGTTCGGCAAAAACGGATCGGCAATCGAGGCGCGCGCGCAGCCGACCAGATCGACGACGCCTTTCTTCACCGCCGCCAGCATGCCGTCCGGGCTGGTATAGCGGCCGCAGCCGACGACCGGCTTCGACGTCATTTGCTTGACGAAGGCGATATGCGGTTCTTCCCAGCCTTCCTTTTCGAAACGCGATGTCGCCATGTCGTCGGGTCCGCCGGCATTGACGTCCCAGAGGTCGGGGACCTCGGCCAGCATCTCGACGACGGCGCGACCGTCCTCGGCGGTGATGCCGTCGCCATCGATCAGTTCGTCGACGCAGAAGCGGATCGCGACCGCCGCTTTGCCGTCGGCGACCTCCATGGTCTCTTCCAGCACCTCGCGCGTCAGGCGCGCGCGGTTCTCGACCGAGCCGCCGTATTCGTCAGTACGCTGGTTGACCCGCGGCGACAGGAAGTCGGTGAAAATGGTCAGGCTGTGGCCGACATAGACAAAGACGATGTCGAAACCGGCGGTGATGGCGCGCTGGACACCGTCGCGGTGCCAGCGGCGGAACGCCGCGATATCGGTCTTATCCATGACCTGCGTCTGACCGTAAAAGTCCTTCGGCAGGGTCGGGCGCGGACTTGGCGAAATAGCGGGCATGCGGGTCAGGCGGTTATGGCCGAAGGCGCCGGTATGCGTGGTTTCGCAGCCGGCCAGCGCGCCGTGCTTCTTGATCGCCTCGACGGTCAGCGCGTTGGCCTTGATGTCTTCGTCATGCCACAGGCGCCCGGCGGGACGGGGACCGGGATCGCCGGTCGGATGGATCGAACAGTACTCCGTGTTGACCACGCCCCAGCCGCCCTCGGCCTTCATGCCGCGCAGGGCTGCCAAGGTGTGCGGCCAGGTGATGCCGGAGCCGGTGCAGTGCGGTGTCTGATAGAACCGGTTCTTCGCGGTGACCGGGCCGATCTTGACCGGGGTAAAGAGAACCTCGTAACGCTCGTCCATCGCCGTGCCCTCGCTTGATTCACCGGAGAACGTCTCTGGCGAAACACTGGCATGGCGCCAAATCCGCGCAAGCGGAATCTGGATCAGTAGTCGAGCCGGCCCTTGAGGTCGGAGAAGTCGAGCATGATGTGCTGACGAAAGGCCAGGCGGTCGCAGAGCCGGGCATACCATGCCTCGACCGCGGGAAGCCGTGGCCGCTCGATGTCCAGTTCGAAATAGCGGTAGAGCGTGGTGGCGGACGGGATGTCGGCCAGGGTCAAAGCATCGCCGGCGAGGTAGGCTTTGCCTGTCAGCTGATCGTTCAGCAGACGGAAGCAGGCGGTAGAGCGCGCCATGGCGTCGGCGATGAAGGCGGCATCGCGACGGTCCTCCGGGGTCCGGTAGTAACCCCAGAAGAGATCCATGAAGGCCGGCTCGAGCCGCGTATGCCCCCAGTCCATCCAGCGTTCGATATGGGACCGACGCGCCGGGTCGGCGGACCAGAAGCGGCCGGCGCCGTGGCGCGCGGCGAGATAACGCAGGATCGTGTGGGATTCCCAGACGATGGTGCCGTCGTCGTCGATGACGGGAATGCGCCCGGTCGGGTTCATCGCCAGAAAGTCCGGTGTGTCCAGCCCGCCCGCCGCGCCGCCGGCATCGATATGGTGGTGATCGAGCTCAAGCTCGCCGATCAGCCACAGGACCTTCTGGACGTTGAACGCGCTACGGCGCCCCCACACCGTCAGCATGGACGTCAGTGGGGCATCGGACTGACGCCGATGACGAGCTCATGGAACTTGACCAGCGCGGCAAAGGCGATCACGGCCAACAAGATGCGCCATAAGCCGATCTCGTTCCACACGAGTTTGTTGCGCCCGGCCAGGATGGCGACGAAGGGCACGAAGCTTGTCGTTTGCTCAAAGCCGTCCCAGCTTCGACCGAGTTGCTGGCGCTTGCGCGACTCCTGGCTGGCGGCGCCGGCGAAGGCAAGCAGGGCGAGTGATCCGAAAAAGATCACCGAGGCGAGATCGCCGTTGGAGATCAGGTGGGCGATGGCCCACAGACCGATGCCCCAGAAAATCGGGTGGCGGGTGACGCGAAGAATGCCGGTCACCGTGTCGGGTTCGGAAAACAGCCGCTCGGCTTGAACCGCCGTCGGGTTCGGCGTGGCAAACCCCAGGATCGCGAACAGCACGGCGAAGATCATGATGAGCCAGGTCACCATCTTCATCCATGGCGCGGCGATCCAGAGTTCCTGATAGGGCGCGTCGGCATAGGCCCAGGCGAGCCAGATCAGCGTTGCCAAGGCGAGGCCCGAAAACAGCCCGATGAAACCGGCCTCGGTCAAGACCCGCGTCAGCACGCCGCGCAACGGTGTTCCCGACAACAGCATGTGGCTGCCGACAAAGGCGATTGCCGCAACAATCAGCCAAACCATGGTCCCCGTCACGGCATCTCCCGACCTAATAGCGTGCGCCCGCAATCATCTGGGGCGAGCGACCTGACCCCTTAGAGCAGATCCCGTTTTGATGGAATCGCTTCGCGATGCCGTCAAAGCGGGTGAATCTGCTCTACTCTCAGATATAGAGCGGATTCACGTGGTTAGGTGGAACCGCTGCGCGGTTCGACCTAACCACGATCCGCTCTAGATCATATGGGGATTGTCGGCGTTCCCGCCAGATTTGGCAGGTCCAATTTAGCCCTCGGGCACGTCGACGCCATGCTGGCGGCAGGCTGCGGTCAGGGTGTTGACCAACAGGCAGGCGATGGTCATCGGCCCGACGCCGCCGGGAACCGGCGTGATGGCGCCGGCGACCTTGACCGCCTCGGCGAAGTCGACATCGCCGACCAGCTTCATCTTGCCGTCGCGCTCGATGCGGTTGATGCCGACATCGATCACCGTCGCGCCCGGCTTGATCCAGTCGCCCTTGACCATCTCCGGCCGGCCGACCGCGGCGACCAGAACGTCGGCGCCACGCACCACGTCCGGCAGGTCGCGGGTGCGCGAATGGGCGATGGTGACGGTGCAGTTGTCCTGCAACAGAAGCTGCGCCATCGGCTTGCCGACGATGTTGGAGCGGCCCAGGACGACCGCATTCGAACCCGACAGCTTGTCGCCCAGTTCGGCGCGCAGCATCATCTGACAGCCCAGCGGCGTGCACGGCACCATGGCGTCCTGGCCGGTCGACAGCAGGCCGGTGTTGATGACGTGAAAACCGTCGACATCCTTGGCCGGGTCGATCGCGTTGATGATGGCGGCCTCGTCGACCTGATCGGGCAGGGGAAGCTGGACCAGGATGGCGTTGACCCGGTCGTCGGCGTTCAACTCCTCGACCTTGGCCAGGACCTCGTCGTGGCTCGCCGTATCGGGCATGCGGAACTCGAAACTCTCCATGCCTGCCTCGACGGTCGCCTTGCCTTTGCTGCGGACATAGACCTGGCTGGCCGGATCCTCGCCGACCAGAACGACCGCCAGGCCCGGTTTGATGCCATGGGCCTTGGTCAGGGCGGCAACCTGGCGGCCGACCTTTTCGCGTACCCCGGCGGCGAATGCCTTGCCGTCGATAATCTTTGCCTCACTCATGGAATGCCCCCAGCCAGGATTTCAGGTGGTTGATGGTGGTCGGATCGCCGTCGACGGCGACGACCTTGTTGCGGTCCTTCAAGCCGCCGACGACCGCGAGATCGGAGGGCGGCAGCTGCATGGCCTTGGCCAGGAGTTTGACCAGGGCGCGGTTGGCCTTGCCGCCTTCCGGCGGTTCGGTGACGCGCACTCTTAGAAAGGCACGACCCCCGGCGTCAAGGCGGATGCCGTCGATGCCCGCGCGCGACGCCTTGGGCTGAAGCCGGACGGCCAGCCGGGCGCCGTTCGGGGCTACCGTCAGGGGTGAGGCGCCTTGCGGCCGATCGGTCAGGCGTAGGGCCCGAGAACGCGGAAGATGACCTTTTCGATGAAGATCAGCGCGATGATCGCGACGATGGGTGAAAAGTCGAGCCCGCCCAGACTGGGCAGAATGCGCCGGATCGGCCCCAACACCGGCTCGGTCAGGCGATAGAGCACCAAGCCTATCTGGTTAACGATCTGATTTTGGGTGTTGACCATCTTGAACGTCACCAGCCAGCTCAAGACCACCTGGGCGATCAGGATCCAGATGTAGATCGTAATCACCGTATGTATCAGCCAAAGAACCGGTTCCATAAAACCTCAAGTAACAAAAGTTGAAGATCGGGAATCTAATGCTCGTCGCGCGTTCGATGTACCTATGCGACAATTCTAAAGCAAGCGCCGCCGCCGGTCAGCTTTTTGGGATCACCCAGGCATGGCCGAAAGATTGGGACGAAATGCAGGAGAGACAAGACCATGACATCATCGCGGCATTGCTTCGAAGGGTCCTGCCATTGCGGCCGGATCAACGTCCGGTTCGAGACGGATAAGGCGCCGGATACGCTGGAGGTGAGGACCTGCCAGTGCGCCTTCTGCCGCCGCCACGGCGCCCGTGCGGTTTCCGATCCCGACGGCACGCTGACCGTCTCCGCCGAGGCCGGGCGTGAAGCCAAGGCCTACCGTTTCGGCCTTGGCATCACCGACTTTCTGATCTGCCCGGACTGCGGCTGTTATGTCGCGGCGATCATGAATGAAGGCGACAAGGCCTATGGCATCGTCAATATCCGCATGCTGGCCGATGAGGCCGCCTTTTCGACCGGCGAGACCCCGCGGGTCTACGACGCCGAAGACGCGGAGGCCCGACTGGCACGCCGCCGCGCCGCGTGGACGCCAGTGGCGGCGGGTCAATAGGCCGCGACCGCCGCGCTTGACAGCATGGGGACCGGCTCTTACATGGTCGCCACTTCGAAGGATCTGGCCGGAACGGGGCTGTAGCTCAGTTGGGAGAGCGTCGCGTTCGCAATGCGAAGGTCAGGGGTTCGAATCCCCTCAGCTCCACCAGATCCCATCCGCTCACAGCGTTCCCGGGAATCGAACCTTCGCTTAGGCGGCGAATACCGCGCTGCCGCTTACGACCGTGGTATCGCCTCGTGTACACACAAGGTCGATATTGATGTGACGGGCATCCGCCTTCTCCGTCACGTTGGCGACCGTGCCGGCATAGGTCAGGACATCGCCTGGCCACATCATGTCGTGGATACGCGTTGAAAGACCGCGCACCCGGTGCGGGCCCAGCCATGCCGCCGCATAGCTGCCAAGCAGCCCGGCATGGTACATGCCGATCGAGAAAAACGACGGGAAGCCTTCGGCCCGGGCGGCTGCGTCATCGTGATGAGCGGGGCCATCCTCGCCGGAGACAAAACCGTAGCGCGCGACCTCGGTCAGGGTCAGCGGCGGCATCGTGATCGCACCCGGTCCCTGGCCTTGCGCCAGATTCTCGGCGCTCTGGGTTTCAATGGCCACGATCTGATCGCGCTGTTCCCCGTGTCCCATGAAGGGCCTCTCGGCGGCGGGCGGCACCGGCGCTTCATCCGGCGGCTGGGGCAGAATCTCCGGAATCACGGAGACGGCGCGCCATTCCGCCCGGATGTCACCGGACCTGTCGCGGAAGCGGGTGCATATGCGCGCGAAATCGAGCGCACCGCCGGTGCGGCCCTGCTTGTGCCAGACATCCTCGACGAAGGTGGTTCCGGTCAGAACATCGCCGGCACGCGGCGGCACGTCCGGATAGGTGAAGGTCTGCCCGCCATCAAGCGACATCGCGTCCTCCAGACCCGCTTCCCGAAAGCACGAGTCGCCCGGGTGCTCCAGCCAATAGCCGTAGAGGTAGGCGGCGACCACCAAGAAGGTCGGCGGGATGACAGGCCGGGGATCGTCCATGTATTCTGGCAGGAAGGCGCCCGTCGCGGCGGCAAACTCCCTTACCTTGCCCCGTTCGATCGGAAACGCGAAGTCGGGCGCCGTCAGGCCGACCAGGTTGTCGTCGATGCGGTGGGTCATGCCGCTGCTCCTCAGGCCGTTACCGCGTCGTCTGCCAGCCGCATAACGGCATCGACGGCGGTCACCCGGCTTCCCGCGACGATCAGCGGGTTGACGTCGAGCTCGAAGAGCGACATTCGGTGATCCGCGACAAAGCGGGCGATCGCCTCGGCCGCCTCGACCAGGGCCGGCGCCGCCGCCTGGCCAAGGGACATCGCGTCGAGCGTCTCTGCGGCCAGGATCTCCAAAGCATGTTTGGTGCAGGGCAGCAGGCACATGCGGGTGTCGGCGATGGCCTCGACGCCGGTACCGCCGGCACCCAAGACAAGGGCATGGCCGACGCGTGCGTCATGGCTGACGCCAAGAAGCAACTCGGCCTCACCGTCCTCAGCCATCCTCTCGACCAGGAAGCGGTCGACGGACAACCCGGCAGCGGCCAGCGCCGTGGCCATGGCCTCGACGGCCTGCTCGACCTCGTCCCTTTCGTTGAGGTTAAGCCGAACACCACCCAGACGGGACTTGTGGACGAGGTCCGTGGCAACCGCCTTGACGGCGACGGGGAACCCGATGCGTTCGGCGGCATCCGCCGCGGTGGCACGGTCGACAACCTCGAAGGCGGCAAGCGGAAGACCGTAACGGGCCAGCAGCCGTTTGCTCGTCGGCTCGTCGAGCATGACGCCTTCTCCGTCGAGCGCCGGCGGTATCGGCAGAATGAGGCCCTCCGGGCCGCCGGATGCCTCAAGTCGCCGACGGAAAGCACCCAGTTGCACCGCCGCGGCGATGGCGCGCGCGGCGTCCTCCATGCCCATCAGCGGCGTGACGCCGTGATGGAGGAAGAAGTCGCGCATGGTCTTCGTGAACTTGTCGGATCGCCCGCTGATCGCCACGGCCGGCAGCCCGCGACGGGCCGTCACGGCGGCCCAGGCAAGGTCCTGGTTCTGCGGTGCTTCGTCATCGCCACCATCGAAGGACTCGATCATGGCGACGACATCGTAGTCGTCGCCGATGGCGGTCTCGAAGCAGCGGACAAGCGAATCCCGGTTGTCCAGGGTGAGACCCCGGCCGGTGTAGTTGGCGTTGTAGTCCAACGGGTTGGAGACGCTGGCATGACGCGGCAGCTGCTCGGCGAGCGATCCGGCGGTGGCCGCGTCCGGTTCGGGAAAGGCCAGACCTGCGTCGGACGCCGCGTCGGCGAAGATGGTCCGGTAGGCACCGCACATGGTAAGCGCCCCGACACGATTGCCGGCGAGGCCCTCGGCACCGCACGCGGCGACCATCTTCAGTGTCTCGTCAAAGGACGACAAGGTCGGCGCCCGCAATACGCCGGTCCGCTCGAACAGGGCCTGATAGTAGTCGTCCCCATGGGCCAGCGCGGCGGTATGGGTCAGCGCCATTCTTGCGCCCAGCTCGGTCTTGCCGACCTTCATGACGACGACGGGAATACCGTTGGCCTGGGCGGTCGCCGCGGCGCGCGAGAACGCGGCGAAGTCCGGAATGCCCTCCAGGAAAAGACCGATCGCCGTGACGCGCGGGTCTTCGGCGGTAACGGCCATCAGGTCGGCGACATCGACGAAGCGTTGGTTGCCCATGCTGACCACATAGGCCGCGTGTAGGGCGCGAAGATCCTCGACATAGTCGTAGGCGACGGTCCCGCTCTGCGACAGGATGGCGACGCCGCTTTGCGCGGGAACATGCTGGTGGCTGACATGGGGCCACAGCGCGACGCCGTCCAGATTGTTCAGCAGACCGTTCGCGTTCGGTCCGGTGAGTGCGAAGCCGCCGACTGCGCGGACCAGTTCTTCATCGAAGACCTGCCCGCGGTCGCCGAGCTCGGCGAACCCGGCGGCATGGCAGAGCGCGCCGCCGGCGCCCATGCGCGCCAGGGAAGCCGCGACCTCGGAAACCTGCTCCCTGCCGACATAGAGGAATGTGGCGTCCGGTGCTTCCGGCAAGGCGTCGACATGCGCAAACGTCTCCAGTCCGGCAATCTCGCCATGGTGCGGGTTGACCGCCCAGATCGGTCCGTCAAACCCGGCCTGGCGGCACATGTCGATGGAGCCGGCGATGACGCGTCCGCCGACGAAGGCGATATGCCGTGGCTTCAACAGGCGTTGCAGGTTCCGGCGCCGCGCCAACCGCGACGCCTCGCACTCAAACGCGTCGTGGTCGGCAATCGGATGTCTGTCGTGAGGTTGATGCTGGTGCGTCACGCCGGTATTTCGCCTTCGGCCTCGGTCACTGTCAACGCCCGTTGCGAACGAGACTGCGCCTTCTACCCGACAACGCTTTGACGAGACCGATGCCCTCTCTATGCTTTCGACTGGACCATGTGAGGGACCCTGGAATGAGCGATCATGCAACCGGCAGCTGCCTGTGCGGTGCCGTGACCTATGACGTCAATCAGGCAATCGGCGGTGTCATCGCGTGCCACTGCACCGACTGTCAGAAGGCCGCGGGCGCCGGCGCCTCCCACAATGTCGTGGTCAAGGCCGAGAACGTCCAGGTCACCGCCGGCGAACCGAAGACCTACGCCAAGGTCGTCGACAGCGGGCGCACGCTGATCCGCACCTTCTGCGGCGATTGCGGCTCGCCGCTCTTCTCCCAGCGCAAGGAAACGCCAGAGATGATCGTGATCAAGGCGGGCTCCCTGGATGACAAAGCGGGGTTGAGCCTGGTCATGGACATCTGGACCGACAGCGCGGTCGGCTGGATCGCCGATGATCCCGGTGTCGAGAAACATCCCGGCAACCGGCCGGTACCCAAGTCTTAGGACCTAGCGCGACATTACGGACAGCACGACATGTGACGGCCTGGCGTCGTCGTGGTGGATCGTCTGCCGGGCCTTCTGCGTCGTCGCGCTGCGGCCGAACGGCGCATCCGTGTTGGGGTTCCTGTCATAGCGGGGGAAGTCGCTGCTCGAAACTTCGATCCGCAGGCGATGACCGGCGGGAACCTCATAGCTGACCGACCACATGTCGACATCGACGGCATAGACCGTGTTGGGTTCAAGGAGTTGGCGTCCTGTGTTCCCGTCGCGCATGGATGCCCGCTGGATGCCGTCCTGGATCAGGTTGACCCGGCCGTCCGGAAAAACGTCGACAAGCGCAACCGTGACGTCGGTGTCCGGCGCATCGCTCTCGATATGCAAGGTGGCTTTGAGCGGCCCCGTGATTTCCAGCGGTTCGTCCAACGGCGCGCTGGTAAAGGTCAGGACGTCGGCCCGCGCCTCGATCGCCTGACGATCATCCATCGCTTGGCACATCCGCCACGCGTCCGTCCCTTCGCTCCACGCGACGGGTTCGGCGGGGTCATAGGTGTAGCGGTCGACGGGCTCGCCGCCCGGTGCCGAGCGGTCAAGCCGCCCGTTCTCCGGATTGTCCCCCGCCGAGCCGGTGCTGTGGAGATACCATGTTTGCGGCGCGCAACCCGCGGGTGGCCAGGTATCGGCGTCACGCCATCCGTTGTCCGCGAGCGTGAAATAGTGAACCAGACCCGCCGCGCCGAAACCATTGTCCTGGTCGTTCAGATAACGATCAAAGAAGCCACGAAACACCTGCCAGCGATGCTCGCGGTTCCCTTCTGCGAGCCGGTTAAGACCGACCCGCTGTGTCGTGTCCGACGTGCAGTAGTGGTCCCACGGCCCGATCATCAGATGGTTGTGCCGCGCCGAGGGGTTGACGTCGCGCAGCCACTGCCACTCCTCGACCATGGGGCCTGTGAAGTTGTCGTACCAGCCGGTCCAATGCAGGACCGGGATATCGATCGCCAGCATGGCGTCGAGCCGGTTGCGGGCGGCCCAGTAGCGCATGGCGCGTTCGGGGTGGGCGACGACATCGTCGAAATAGCTGCAGGACAGGCCAGCGTGATCGGCCATTTCGGCAAGCGGCAGGTGGCGCAGATCGAGCACGTCGGTGTCGGCGGCGATCCGGCCGAGCATGTAGATGCCCCAGATCCCCTCGCTGGCAAGCTTCAGGCAGCCAGAGCGATAGCTCCAGTTGTAGCGGTCGAAACCCTGATTGCCCGGTGCGATGCAGACCAACCCGGGCGGTTTGAGCGACGCGGCGGCAAAGCAGGTATAGCCGTAATAGGAGTTGCCCCACATGCCGACGCGCCCGTTCGACCACGGCTGATCGGCGATCCACTGGACGGTGTCGAACCCGTCCTTCGCCTCAGCATCGATATCGCTGGCGTCGAACGTGCCGCCGGAGCCCCACTTGCCGCGCACGTCCTGCACCGCATAGGCGTAACCGGCGTCGAGCAGGCGATCGATGAGATCGGGCATGGTGCCGAACGACGTCGCCTTGCCATAGGGCACCCGCGACAGAACCGCGGGAAACGGACCGTCGCCATCGGGCAGGTGAACGTCCGTCGCCAGATCGACGCCGTCGCGCATCGCGACCATGACGGTGTCCATCGTGCCGCGCCTAGCGATGGATCACCGGCAGGACAATATGCGAGGGCCGTGCGGCATCGTGATGGATCGTCTGCTCGGCCTTGATGGTGGTCGCGCTGTGGCCGTAACTGCCGCCCGTGTTCGGATTGCGGTCGTAACGGTTGAAGTCGCTGCTGGAGATCTCGACGCGCAGGCGGTGCGCCGCGCCGAGCCGGTAGCTGGTCGCCCATAGATCGATGGTCAGCGCATAGACCTCGCCGGGTTCAATCGGCTGCGGCGCCCTGTCGGGGTCGCGGAAGCCGGTGCGCAAGATGCCGTCCTGGATCATGTTGACGCTGCCATCGGGAAAGACGTCACACAGCACGACGGTGAAATCCGTGTCGGTCGCGCTTGACGCGGCGTGCAGGGTCGCGGTGACGGGACCGGTCAGTTCCATCGGCTCGTCGAGCGGCGCGCTCGTGTAGACCAGCACATCGTCGCGCATCTCGATCGAACGACGGTCGCCCATGTAACCCGCGAGCGACCAGCAATCCCACTCGAGGCTCGCTGCGATCGGGTTGTCGGGATCGTAGACGAAGCGGTCCGCCGGTTCGTCGCCGGGCGGTTCGGGCGACAGGGTGCCGTCGCCATCGGCCGTGTTGGCATGCCCTGCGCCATGCAGGTACCAGGGCTGATAGTCCGTGCCGGGCAGGGGCCAGTCCTCGGCGTCGCGCCAGGTCTCGGCGCCCAAGGTGAAATAGTGGATGGGACCGTTGTCGCCGAAGCCGTTGTCGAGCCCCATCAGATAGCGGTCGAAGAACGCGGCGACGTGATCCCAACGATGGGCGAAGGCGGACGACGGCACCGGCATCAGGCCGGCGCGGCCCAGTTTGTCGGCGCTGCACTCGTGATCCCACGGACCGATCAGGACGTGATTGTGACGCGCCGGCGCGTTGGCGTCGGCCAGCTTGCGCCAATCGGCCAGCATCGGGCCCAGATAGTTGTCGTACCAGCCGTCCCAGTGCAGCACGGGAATGCGGATGGCGTCGTAGCCGGCCAGCAGGCTGCGCTCCTGCCAGAACGGCGAGGGGACCGGATTGGCGATGACCTGATCGAAATAGCTGCTGGGGATGCCCGCGGCGTCGGCCATCTCGGCCAACGGCAGATGCCAGGCATCGATCTTGGAGAGATCCTGGTACTGGCGCGCCATCATGGAGATCGACCACATGCCGACCGTGTTCATCTGCAGGCAGCCGTTGCGGAATGTTCCTTTGCACCGGTTCAAGGTGATGTCGCCTGGCGCGATGGCGACGAGCGCGGGATGACCGCTGAGACCGCCGGCGTAACTGGTGAAGCCGTAATAGGATTCGCCCCACATGCCGATTTTGCCGGTTGACCAGTCCTGGCCGGCGATCCAGGCGATGGTGTCATAGGCATCGTTGACCTCGACCCCGCCGACATTGGGATCGAACGTGCCTTCGGAGCCCCACTTGCCGCGCACGTCCTGGGCGACATAGGCGTAGCCCTTGGACGCGAAGTAAGCGCCGATGATCGGCATGTAGCAATAGGGTTCTGTCTTGCCATAGGGCATGCGCGTCAGCACCGCCGGGAACGGGCCGTCGCCTTCGGGCAGGTAGACATCGGTGGCCAGGCGCACGTCGTCGCGCATGGCGATCATCTGATCGGACAGGACGCGGCCGAGCGACGCCCTGTCCGGTGTCGCGGTGGAAATGCGCTCAAACGGCGGCGGCGCCGTCTTCTTGTCCATCTCCGCCGCCAACCCACCTTCGACCGCTGCCATCGTCGCCTCCGCTCGCCATCCGCCGGGACGCGATTGTCGCCGCCCCGGCGCATGCTGGCCATTGGTTTTGCCTGCAGTCTTGAGCGGACGGTTCTATCTATTGCGAATGAGAATTATTCTCAGTATGGTGGCGACAAGGCCATAGAGACATTGGGGAATGATCACGTGCAGCCCATGCCGCAAGAAGACTTCGAGACTGGCTGGCCGGAGCTGATGGCGGAGCTCGTCTTGGGCGAACGCTTTCTGGTCTGGTCGTTCCGCCGCTGGGTTCTCGGCCTGACCGAGAACGACGGATCGCATTGGAACGTCGTCTGGCGTGAGTTCGCTGTACGTTTGGAACAGCCGGACGGGCCGGTCGCCCTGGCCAACCTCGCCAAGCTGGTTCGCGCCCTTCAGCTCCATGCCCGGCGCCAGGTCCAGCACCATCATCCCTGCTGTCCCTGCCTGGGCACCGACGAGGCGTGGTTGGTGAACATGGTCGCATCCTGCCAGCATCGCCAGGGCGACCTGACCCAGCGCCTCGCCGCCTGGATGGTCGTGCCCGAGGCTTCCGATGCCCTGGTCGAGGCGGGCAACCGTCTGGCCTACCTGATGCTGCGCCACGACCTCCACCTGCCGTACCGCGCGAGAACGCCTGCGAGCGGTACCTGGGAGCCGGCGCGCCTGATGGCCGGCGGTTCCGTGCACTAGGCTGTGCTCCAACGGTTCTGGTGGCGCTTCGTTGCGGGGTCTGTGCTATTCACGACCGGCAAGCAGGCACCAGGACAACATGCGCGCTATCCACATCACCGGTGCGTCCGGATCCGGGACGACGACCCTTGGCCGCGCGCTCGCCATGCAGTTGGGCTGGGCGCATCTCGACAGCGACGACTTCTTCTGGGTCAAGACCGATCCGCCGTTTCAGACAAAGCGGGAAGCGCAGGAACGAACGGACTTGCTGCTGGCCGCATTGGCCGCTGCGCCGGCTTGGATTTTGTCGGGTTCGATCATGGGCTGGAGCCGACTGGAGCCGCCGGGCTTCGATCTGGTGATCTTCTTAAGCCTGCCCAGCGACATCCGCATGGCACGGCTCAAGGCTCGCGAAGAAGAGCGTTATGGCGTGGCGGCTTTGGAGCCGGGCGGCAGGCAACACCAGGAATCCGTCGAATTCCTCGCCTGGGCGGCGGCCTATGAGGAGGCCGAAACGGTCGGGCGGAACCGGATCGCGCATGAGCGCTGGCTTGCCGAGCAGGTCTGTCCCATTTTGAGACTGGACAGCGCGAACAGCGTCCAACACAACGTAGAGGCGGTGGTTGCCCGACTTCATCAGCCGATAGATTGTTCGTGAGCAGGCGATGCGGCGCATTGACCGGCCGATCAGCCGTCGCCACGTTCGCCCCTGGGATCGGTTTATCGTTTTGGGAGCTTTTATGTCCGTTTTAGAGGTCGTTCCGCCGCCTGGCGCGAAGTTCGCCGATCCCGATATCACCGCCAAGGGCGAACGCCGGGCACATGTCGCCCTTAACCGGCTTCAGACGCTTTGGATCAACACGGGCACGCTGTGCAATCTGGCCTGCGCCGGCTGCTACATCGAATCGAGTCCGCGCAACGACCGGCTGGTCTATATCACCGCCGACGAGGTCGCCGCCTATTACGACGAGATCGAGCGGGACGGCTTGGCGACAGAGGAGATCGGTTTCACCGGCGGCGAGCCGTTCATGAACCCGGACTTCATGACCATGGTCGAGGATGCGCTTGTGCGCGGCTTCCGGGTCTTGATCCTGACCAACGCCATGCGCCCGATGATGAAATGCGCCGACGAACTGCTGGCGCTTAATGAGCGGTTCGGCGCTTCCCTTGTGGTGCGCGTCTCGGTCGACCACTACACCCAGGATCTTCACGAACTCGAACGCGGTGCGCGGTCGTGGCAGTCGACATTGGACGGCATGATCTGGCTGGCCCGCAACGGCTTCGCCATGCACGTCGCCGGCCGCACCATGTGGGGCGAGGAGGAAGCCAGCCTGCGCGACGGCTTCCGTGGCCTGTTCGCCGAGCATGACATTCCCGTCGACGCGGATGACCCCGCGACGATGGTGCTGTTTCCGGAAATGGATCTTGCCGCCGACGTGCCGGAGATCACCGACGCCTGCTGGGGCATTCTGGGCGTCGACCCCGCCGACATGATGTGCTCGAGCTCGCGCATGGTGGTCAAACGCAAGGGCGCGGCACAGCCGTCGGTCATCGCCTGCACGCTGCTGCCCTATGAGCCGGAGTTCGAGCTGGGCGCCACCCTGGCCGACGCCAAGGGGGCGGTGAAGCTCAACCATCCGCACTGCGCCAAGTTCTGCGTCCTCGGCGGCGGCTCCTGCAGCAAGGCCTGAGCGCCCGTGTAATCTCCTCTATCGCGTCCCGGGCGAAGACCCGGGACCCAAGAACACGAAACGATCCGGTACTCGGCGACGATCGCGCATTCGCGGGAAGATCTGTGTTCATGGATCCCGGATCTGCGCTTCGCTTGTCCGGGATGCGATGCCGGATTGGGCGTGAATGAAAGTGCGTCAGATTTCGTTCCCGACCTTGAGGCCCTCGAAGACCGCTTCCTCGGCGGTGCGCGGCGTCAGGCAGTCGCCCGCCATCTGAACCTCGACGCCCAGATCGCCGAGCTCGTCGACGAGGCCGTCCTCGGCGTCGTGACCCAACGCGGTTACCAGGGTGTCGACGCCGTCACAGATGATCGGCTCCTTGGCCATGACGTGTTCGAAGTAGACGGTATCGGCGTCCAGCCCATAGAGGCGGGCATAGAGATGCACGTCGACGCCCAGCTTGTGCAGACGGCCGGCGGCGTGGTCGCGCATGTACTGCATGACGTTTTCGCCGAGCTGACCGCCGTTCACTGCCAGGCGCACCCGGCAGCCGTCCAGCGCCAGCTTCTCCGCCAGCCCATAGCCGATCCAGTCGCAGCGCCAGTCGGCGATGACAACGCTCTGGCCGACATTCGCCTCGCCTTTCAAGACCTGCCAGGCGTCGACCACATGGCCCTCGTCGCGACCGTCGAAGTCCGCGTCGCTGGGCCTGGCGCCCGTGGCGATGACGACGACATCAGGTTTCTCCGCCTCGACCAACGCCCTGTCGACCCGCGTGTTGAGCCTGACCGTGACGCCCGCCAGCTCCATTTCGCGGGATAGATTGGTAACGATGCCGCCGAACTCCGCGCGGCCCGGCAAGAGCTGGGCGAGCAGGGCCTGGCCGCCGAGCTGTGGCGCGGCCTCGCACAGGATGACCTCATGCCCGCGCTCCGCCGCGACCGCCGCGGCCTTCATGCCGGCCGGCCCGCCGCCCGCCACCAGCACCTTCTTCGGGTGCGGCGCCGGCTGGCGCGGCTCATAGGTCTGCTCGCGCCCGGTTTCCGGGTGCTGGATGCACGAGATCGCCGAGCCGGCGAAAAAATGACCGATGCACGCCTGGTTGCAGGCGATACAGGCGCGGATGTCGTCGATCCGCCCGTCCTTTGTTTTGTTCGCCATCTCGGGGTCGCAGATCATGGCGCGTGTCATGCCGCAGGCGTCCGCGTCGCCGCGCGCGATGATCTGTTCGGCGATCTGCGGCTGGTTGATGCGCCCGGTGACGATCACCGGCACATCGACCTTGTCCTTGATCGTGCGGCCATAGGGCGCGGTGTAGCCGGCGTCCTCGGACATCGGCGGCACGATGTGATAGGAGCCCGGCCGGGTCGCCGAACTGCCGGCGACAACACTCAGATAGTCGACCAGACCGTCGGCGGCGAGTTTCTCGCAGGCCGCCGTCGACTCGTCAGTGTCAAGGCCGATGCCGTCGAGGTCTTCGCCGGAAATCCGCGCGCCGACGGCCATGCTGGGGCCGACCCGATCGCGCACGGCGATCAGCACGTCTTTCAGGAAACGAAGGCGGTTCTCGAAACTGCCGCCGTAGTCGTCGTCGCGCCGGTTGATTTTCGCCGACAGGAACTGGGCCGGCAGGTAACCGTGGCTGGCGACGATCTCGACGCCATCCAGCCCGGCCTGCTGCAGCCGGGCCGCCGCGTCGGCATAACCGCTGACGATCTCGTTGATCATGTCATGCGACATGGCACGCGGTTTGACGTGGAAGCGCTCGTTGGGCGTCGACGAGGCCGACCAGGCGGCTGCAAGGGTGCCGTCCGCCGAGCCGATAATCTCGCGGCCGGGGTGGAAAATCTGGCCGAAACAGGTCGCGCCTTCGTCGTGGACGGCCTTCGCCAGGCTCGTATAGCCGGGGATACAGGCGTCAACGTGTCCCTGCAGGATATGCGCCGAATAGAAGGCGGTCGGGTGCACGGTCGCGACCTGAAAAACAATCAGGCCGGCTCCGCCCCTGGCCCGGGCGCGTTGGTACGCGATCAACCGGTCGCCGGGAAAGCCGTCGTGATCGGCCATGCCCGTATCGTGCCCGGTCGACACCGTTCGGTTGCGCAAGGTCACCGGCCCGATCGAAAGCGGCGACATCAAATGCTGAAAGGCCTCTGTCATGGCGTCTCTATCAGGGTCGATGGGTCGGGATTAGGCGGGAATGATCTTGCCCGGGTTCATGATGTTCTGAGGATCAAGCGCCTGCTTGAGCTGGCGCATGACGGCCACGGCCTCGCCGTGTTCGGCCTGCAGGTACTTCATCTTGCCGAGCCCGATGCCGTGCTCGCCGGTCGAGGTGCCGCCCATGGCAAGCGCGCGCATGACCAGGCGCTCGTTGAGCCGTTCCGCCTCGGCCCGCTCTTTGGGATCGTCGGGGTCGAGCAGGAACGCCAGGTGGAAATTGCCGTCGCCGACATGGCCGACCAATGGTGCGATCAGGAAGCTCTCGGCAAGATCCGCCTTGGTCTCGGCGATACAGGCCGCCAGTTTGGAGATCGGCACGCAGACGTCGGTCGCCCAGAACGAACAGCCCGGCCGTAACGCCTTGTCGGCATAGACCGCGTCGTGACGGGCCTGCCATAGCTTGTTGCGGTCCTCCTGATGCGCCGTCCACTGAAAGTCGCCACCGCCGAACTCATGCGCGATCTCGCCGAACCGCTCGGCCTGTTCGGCGACGCTCGCCTCGGTGCCGTGGAACTCCAGGAACAGGGTCGGCGCGACCTTGTAGTCGAGGCCCGAATAACGATTGATGGCGTCGAGCTGGACTTCGTCCAACAGTTCGATGCGCGCGACGGGAATGCCCATCTGGATCGTCGCGATCACCGCGTCGACGGCGCCTTCGATGGTGTCGAAGCTGACCACCGCGGCGCTGATCGCCTCGGGAATGCCGTAAAGCCGCAAGGTGATCTCAGTGATGATGCCTAGCGTTCCCTCGGACCCGACGAACAGACGGGTCAGGTCATAACCCGCCGACGATTTGCGCGCGCGCCTGGCCGTGCGGATCAGGCGGCCATCGGCCAAGACCACATTCAGCGACAGGACATTCTCGCGCATGGTGCCGTAGCGCACGGCGTTGGTGCCTGAGGCACGGGTCGCGGTCATGCCGCCAAGCGAGGCATCGGCGCCGGGGTCGATGGGAAAGAACAGACCGCTATCGCGCAGGTGCTCGTTCAACTGTTTGCGGGTCACGCCCGGTTCGACGCGGCAGTCCAGATCCTCGGCGTTGACCTCCAGCACACGGTTCATCGCCATCATGTCGATCGAGACACCGCCTTCGACGGCCTGAACATGGCCTTCCAGCGAGGTGCCGGTGCCAAAGGGCACCACCGGCGTACCGCTGGCGGCGCACAGCTTGACGATCTCGGCCACTTCCTCGGCGTTCTCAGGAAAACAGACGGCGGCCGGCGCTTCGGTCGGGAGCCAGCCCTCGTCATGGCCGTGCTGTTCGCGCACGGCTTCGGCGGTGCTGACCCGATCCCCCAAAAGCGCCTTAATGTCGTCGTAGAGCGTCGGGGCGAGTTTCGGATGTGATGTCATGGTCCGAGACTAGTCGAAACCGGCGACGTTGTCGTTACGGGGCGCAGACACCGGCCGGTCGCTGGCTGTGAGCAGAGCAGATTCACCTGCCTTGACGGGATCGCGAGCAATCCCACCAAAACAGGATCTGCTCTATGGGAGAGAAGGGAGCACAATGCCTGCTGTTTCATCATCGATGCGCCGCGTCGCCTGCGCCATCGCCGCCGTCCTGCTGCTTGCTGCCTGTCAATCCGCACCGGTCACCGGACGCCAGCAGTTCATCGTCGTCTCCGACAGCGAGGCCAACGAGTTGGGGGCGCAGGCGTTCCAGGAAATCCTCGCCGAGAGCACGATTTCGCGCGATCCCCAGATGAACGAAACGGTGCAGCGGATCGGCAAGCGGATCGCCGCGGCGACCGGCCTTTCCGGCTACAACTGGGAGTTTGTCGTCATCGAGGATCCCGAACCCAACGCTTTCGCGCTGCCCGGCGGCAAGGTCGCGGTCCACACCGGGATGTTTGAGGTCGCCGAGAACGATGCTCAGCTTGCCGCCGTCATGGGCCATGAAGTGGCGCATGCCACCGCCCGCCACTCGGCCGAGCGCATGTCCCAGCAGATGGCGGCAAGCTGAGCATCGTTCTCGGCGACCTCAAACATCCCGGTGTGGACCGCGACCTTGCCGCCGGGCAGCGCG
>JANQGO010000162.1 GCA_028277285.1 Alphaproteobacteria bacterium
GGGCAGTTCATCGGCTTGATCGCGTAGATGCGGCCGTCCTCGGTCTCGGTCGTGTACATATGCTCGCGGAACGTATCCCAATGGCCCGATGTCTCCCACATGCCGCGGTCCATGATCGTGGGCGTCGAGATCTCGACATAACCGGCGCGGTCCTGGCGCCTGCGCATGTAGTCGATCAGGGTGCGAAACAGCGTCCAACCGTTGGGGTGCCAGAAGACGGCGCCGGGTGCCTCATCCTGGAAGTGGAACAGGTTCATCTCGCGCCCGAGCCGGCGGTGGTCGCGCTTCTCGGCCTCTTCCAGGCGATGCAGATAGGCCTTCAGTTCGTCCTTGTTGCGCCACGCGGTGCCATAGACGCGCTGCAGCATCTCGTTCCTGCTGTCGCCGCGCCAATAGGCGCCGGCCAGCTTCATCAGCTTGAACGCCTTGGGCAGCTTGCCGGTCGACGGCAGATGCGGCCCGCGGCACAGATCGGTGAATCCGCCCTGGGTGTAGATCGAGATGACCTCGTCGTCGGGCAGGTCGCGGATAATCTCGGCCTTGTAGGCCTCGCCGATCGACTCAAAATACGCGACCGCCTTGTCGCGGTCCCAGACCTCGCGTTCGATCGGCTCGTCGCGCTCGACGATCTCGGCCATGCGCTTTTCCATGGCTTCAAGGTCTTCCGGCGTAAACGGCTTCTCGCGGGCGAAGTCATAGTAGAAGCCGTCTTCGACCACCGGGCCGATGGTGACCTGGCAATCGGGGAACAGCTCCTTGGCGGCTTCCGCAAGCACATGGGCGGCGTCGTGGCGGATCAGCTCCAACCCGTCGTCATCCTTGGCGGTGATCAGCGCGACCTCGGCGTCATGATCGATCGGCGTCTTCAGGTCGATCAGATCGCCGTTGACGCGAATGGCGAGCGCCGCCTTGGCGAGCCCCGGCCCGATGGACTCGGCGATCTCCACGCCGGTGGTCGGCGCGGCATAACGGCGCTCGGATCCATCGGGCAGTGTGATCGCGACTTCCGCCGCCTGGACTTCAGCACTCATGGTCGGTGCGACTCCGTGATTTCATTGGCTTTTTGTTGTCGGGAACTTTGGCGCAACGTAGTGCGAATCGCCCGCCTGTCAAGCCACGGCGGGCGTGACGGCGATTACCTCCTCGACCGTTAGGTCGCCCAAGCGGTCGCGCTGCAGGATCGCGACGTCAGGCCCGCGCGGGGCGGTCAGCGCCGGATTGGACGCCGCGGAGAACAGCACGACCGAGGGCGCGCCGGCGGTCGCCAGAAGATGCATCGGGCCGGTGTCGTTGCCGACGGCCAGGCGCGCCCGGCGCCCGATGGCGGCAATCTGCTCAAACGATGTGCGCCCACAGAGGTTGAGCGCCTGGGGACAGGCGGCCGCGATCGACTGCAACACATCGGCTTCCGCGTTCGATCCCAACAAGACGGGCACATCGCCGCGGTCGGCGAGACAACGGGCCAGTTCGCCGTATGAGGCCGCCGGCCATCGTTTGTCAGGCCGGTGCGGTGCGCTGCCCGGCACGAGCACGGCGAACCTCTCCGGCAGGCCGAGTGCATCGAGGTCCGCATCGATCATCGAGAGATCGGGTGCCGGAACCGGCGCGATGCCGGCGACGGCAAGCTGGTCGGCTTGGCGCTCGACCGTGTGCATGTGATCCCGGTCCGCGCGCGTCTGGCGGTGGGAGGCGCCGGCCGCGATGCCCGACCACTCGGGCTTCGGATCGGTGAACAGGCGGTAATAGGAACTGGAGCGGTCGGACGTCTGGAGGTCGTAGACACGGGCGAACCGGCCACCGCGCAACCGGCGCTTCAGCGCGGCGATGCGTCCGAGCTGCCAAAGGCGTGGGCGTTGATCCAGCCAGACCTCGTCGAACCAGCCGCCGGCCTTTGCCAGACCTTCGTAGGGCGCCGTCGTCAGCAGAACGAGATGGGCATCCTTGTGTGCCTCGCGGATCGCCTGGAACGGGCCGGTCGACAAGACAAAATCGCCCAGCGCGCCGAGGCGGATGACGAGGATGGCCTCGCTCAAGGCCAATCGATCAGCTCGCGATAGACGGCGAGCGTGTCCGCACACATGCGCGGCTTGGTGAAGTGTTCGGCGACCCGGGCGCGCGCCAGCGCCGAGAGACGCGCACGGGCGTCTGCCCCCAGTTCCAGGGCATGCTTGATGCCGTCGGCCAGCGCCGTCGCGTCGTCCGGCGGCACCAGCCAGCCGGTCACGCCGGGATCGACCGTCTCGATCGCACCGCCGTGGCCGGTCGCTACAACCGGGACGCCCATCGCCTGGCCCTCGACCGCGACCCGTCCGAAACCTTCCGGTTCGATCGACGCCGACACCACCACATCGGCCAGGCGATAAGCGGCGGCCATGTCCGTGCAAACGTCGATCAGCACCACCTTGGCCGCCAGACCGAGCTCCTGGATCTTCTTTTCGAGCTCGCGGTAAAGCCCCTCGCGGCCCGATCCGACGCCGACCATCAGGCAGATGACGTCGCGCTCGGCCAGTTGCGCCATGGCATCGACCATGACCATCTGGCCTTTCCAGCGGGCCAGGCGGCCGGGCAGCATGACGACAGGCTGACCGTCCGGCAGGTTCCAGCGTGTCGCCAGGTTGGCGACACGGTCGGGCGATACGGCGGCCGGATCGAAATCGACGATATCGATGCCGCGCGGCACCACGCGCAGACGATCATCGCCGATGCCGTAGTTGTCGCGCACGTGTTGACCGATGAACTCGGAGATCGCGATGACCCTGTCGCCCTTGGCCATCACCGCGTTGTAGCGCTTCTTCAGCGCGTTCGAATAGTTGTAGGGCGCATGAAACGTCGTCACGAACGGGCAGCCGACTCGCTGCGTCGCGTGATAGGCGGACCACGCCGGCGCGCGCGAGCGCGCGTGCACCAGATCGACACCTTCGGTGCGGATCAGTTGCGCCAGCTTGCGCGCGTTGCGGCGGATCACCAGCGGGTTCTTGCTGGCGACCGGCAGCGTGACCAGTTCGGCCTTGGTACGCAGCAGGTTGGGCGCCAGCTCGCCGCCCGCCGACGCGACAATCGCGCGGCCGCCAATCTCGATTACCGCGCGGGCCATGTCGATCGTCGCCCGCTCGGCACCGCCGATCGCAAGCTCCGGCACGACCTGCAGGATCACCGGACGGCGCTGTTCGGCAGGCGCCTCGTCGGTGTTAGGATCGGCTTCATCGTTCATGGCGGCGGAACCTAGCGCATGTATGACGGGGAAACGACACCACAATGGCTCGACCGGGCCGATGGCGTGCGAATTGCCTATCAAAAGCGCGACGGCGACGGCCCGGGCGTCGTTTTCCTGGGCGGATATGCCTCCGACATGACGGGAACCAAGGCCAGTTACTTGGACGACTGGTGCCGCCAAAGAAACCGCGCCTTCCTGCGGTTCGACTATCAGGGACATGGTCAATCCAGCGGTACGTTCGCCGACGGCACCATTGGATTGTGGACCGATGACGCGCTGGCGGCTTTCGATGCCCTGACAGAAGGACCGCAAATCGTCATCGGCTCCAGCATGGGCGGCTGGATCATGCTGATCCTGGCCCTGGCCCGTCCCGAACGGATCGCCGGGCTGATCGGTATCGCGGCGGCACCCGATTTCAGCCAGGACCTGTGGTTGAGCCTGGACGAGGATCAGCGCGAAACGGTTCGCCGCGACGGCGTCATCGAGCTCAGCGACGACGGCCAGCCCTACCGGGTCACGAGCGCCTTCTTCGACGACGGCCGGCAGCATCTGATGCTGCGCGGGTCACTGGCCATCAGCTGTCCCGTGCGCCTGTTGCAGGGCATGCAGGACACCGCCGTGCCCTGGTCGACGGCGGTGACGCTGGCCGACCGCCTGCAAGGTACCGACGTTGCCCTGACGGTGATCAAGGATGGCGACCACCGCCTATCGCGTGATCGGGACCTCACCCGTCTCGGCGCGACGATCGACGAACTCACGGGCTAGATGAGCGACCGCGTGCCGCCCTTGCCACGACTCCTTCGCCTTGTCCTCGCGGCGGTCTTTGTCGCGTTGCTTGTTCAGACGTCGGGCGGCCGCGCGGCGTCGGCGGACGACAATGTCAGTCAGCGCGCGACCTCCGACCTCAGCGCTTCGTGGAGCCTCACGCTCGACGCCGCCGAAGCGTACATGCAGCAGACCGGCAACACGCCTGAGGAAACGACCTACTATCTGGAGCAAGCGCGGCGCGTCGACAAGGAGGTCGACTTCGTCGCGGCGAATGCCCAGACGCGGATCGAGCAAATCGACGAATTGCTGGCGACGATCGACGACGAGCGCCGGGGCACGGTCGGCGACCAAAGTCTGATCGATCAAGCACGCGCGGACCTCGAGCTCGAGCGCTCGGACCGGCTGAACCGGCTGGCGGTCGCCGCCATCATGAACGATCGCGCGGAGAGAGTTATTGAGGAGCTGGCGAGCGACGAATGGCTGGCATCCGGTCTTTGGACACGCTCATCGTTCTCCCCGTCGTTGACGACCTTCACGCAGGCGATGCCGGCCGCCGGCTCCATTGTTGCCAGCATTCTGCGCTCACCGCTGATCTGGATTTCCGAATTCGACCAGCAGCCGGTGGCGGGTGAAGAGACGGTGCTCGGCCTTCTTGGCCTGATTGTCGCGGTCGGCCTGGGCTGGGTCGCACGTCACTACATTCTCAAACGGTTTGGCCGCGATCCCGCGATCACCGAACCCACCTATTCCCGCCGCTTCATCGCGGCACTGGCAATCGGTTTTGCCGGCGGCATTATCCCGGCCTTGGTGGTCGGCCTCTTTATCTACGACCTCTCCAGAACCCAAGCGATTCTGACCGGCGACTTTGCCGCCGCCCTGCAAGGGGCCGGCTACGCCGTCACGTTCCTGTTCCTGGCCTTCGCCCTGATCAGGGGCGCGCTGTCGCCCGAACTGACGACGTGGAAGATCACGGCGCTGACGCCGGAATCCGCGCGACGTTTGAGTTGGCGGTGTCAGGTGCTGGCGGTCGTGATCGCGATCGATATCTTCTTTACCATCGCCGGCAACGCCAGCAGCGTCGGTCCGGCATTACGCGCCGTCGAGACCTTTGTCACCACCTTCATCGAGGGCCTTATTCTGTTGTCGCTTGCCTCGCCGAGCGTGTGGCAACGCGAGGCATCGGATAAAGAGACCGGTGCCATCGAAGGCGATCGCGGCGTCATCTCCAACCGCATGTGGCGTTGGATCCGCCGCGCGACGGCGCTGATCGTTGTTCTGGGCCTCGCCAGCTCCCTTCTCGGCTACATCGAACTCGGTGCTTTCCTGGTCAAGAACATGCTGTCGACGGCGATCGTCATCGCGATCATGTTTCTGCTGCGCGAGGTTCTGCGCGAATCGATTGGTCTGGTCACCCGCTCCTATCTGATGCGCGAAAGGCTGCGCGCCAGCCATCGCACCCGAAGAACGCTGAAGTTCTGGCTGCGCTTGATCCTGGACCCGCTCCTGATCGTCCTGACCATCCTGATCCTGGCCAACATTTGGGGCGTGCCGTTCAACCGTCTGGCCGCATGGACAGGCGAAGCCCTGGACGGATTCAATGTCGGCAACGTGCAGATCTCGTTGATCGACGTCGCCTTGGGGCTTGTCACCTTCGTCGTCGTCATCGTGATCGTGCGCCTGGTCCAAACCGTGTTGCAGGATCACATCCTGCCCGAGAGCGGTTGGGACGAAGGCACGCAGCATTCGGTTCTGTCGGTGCTCAGTTATGTCGGCTTCACCCTGGCGACGGTCCTGGGCATTGCCGTCATCGGCGTCGACATGACGACCATCGGCCTGATCGCCGGCGGCCTATCCATCGGCATCGGTCTCGGGCTGCAGGGTATCGTCAACAACTTCATCTCCGGCATCATTCTGTTGATCGAGCGGCCGGTGAAGGTCGGCGACTGGGTCATCGTCGGCATGCATGAGGGTTTCGTGAAGCGGGTCAACATCCGCGCCACCGAAATCGAAACCTGGCAACGCGCCAGCGTCATCGTCCCGAATGCCGAACTGTTGAACACGTCGGTCACCAACTGGACCCACCACGACCGCATCGGCCGCATGGAAATCAGGCTGCGCGTGCCGCGCGGCACCGATGTCGATCTGGTGCAGGAGATCATGCTGGAATGCGCGCAGAAGCACCCCAGCGTCGCGTCCTGGCCCGAACCGTCGGCGTTGTTCATGGATTTCGGCGAGAACGGCCTGGATTTCGAACTGCGCTGCTTCACGTCCGACAACGTGTGGGTCTATTTCATCGGCAGCGATCTGCGCTTTGCCATCAACCGTCGCCTACGCGAAGAGGGTATCGAAATGGCCTTGCCGCAACGCGTCATCCACATGGCTGAAGACGAACCGCTGCCGCGGCCGCCGCGCGACAAGGCCGACGACGAGACGGACGCAGGTCAACCGGACAAGACGAGCCCGGCGACATAGACGTCACCAGGTTCTCCCTCTCCCCAGCGAGGGAGAGGGATGCGCAGGCTTGGGATCGTAAGATCCCTAGCCGTAGCTGGGTGAGGGGGGCTGGCGCGATGCCCTGGTCTAGATGTCTTTTTGCGCGCTGGCGCGCGACCCCTCACCCCGGCCATCTCCCTCAAGGGGAGAGGGAGTCGATGAGCCGCTGCCAGCGGTCGCGGCCAGATCCGCAGGTATGCCGTCGCGATAGCTGGGGTAGCGCAAACGCACGCCCAGCTCGTCCTTGATCCGGCTGTTATCGACCCGCTTGTTGTCGCGATAGAAACTCTTCGCCATGTCCGACAGGTCGGCCTCGTCGAAGGGGATTTCCGGCGGCGGTTCCAGGCCGAGCAGGTCGCATACATAGGCGACAACCTTGTCGGGCGCTTCCGCTTCGTCGTCGCAGACATTGTAGATACGACCGGGGTGAACATGCGTCATCGACGCGCGCACGACCTGGACGATATCGTCGACATGAATGCGCGAGAAAACCTGACCGGGTTTGACGACCCGCCTGGCGCGGCCCGATTGCACCTGACGCAACACGCCGCGGCCCGGACCGTAGATACCGGCGAGCCGGAAGATGTGGACGGGCATGCCGTAGCGTTCGGCCATCATCAGCCACATCTCTTCGGCCTCGGCGCGCCGGCGGCTGCGATCCATGGTCGGCGCGGCCGGTGTCTCCTCGTTCACCCAGCCGCCACCGTGGTCGCCATAGACGCCGGTCGTCGACAGATAACCCGCCCATTCGAGATCCTCGAGCGCGGCAAAGTCGCCGCCGTGCCAGAAGACCGGCGGTGCCGGCATGTCCGGTTGCGGCGGGATCGAGTCGAGCAGATGGGTCGTGCCGGCGAGCGCCTCTGCCCCGTTCTCCATGGCCGCCGTCCCGTCGAAGACGTGAGCCTCGATACCCTCATCGGTCAGCGCCGCCTGCTTGCCGGCTGAACGGACCGTACCGGCAACCGTCCAGCCTTCGGCCTTGAGCGCCCGGGCGAGCGCGAGCGCGCTGTAGCCCAGACCAAAACAGAAAAGCTTCATCAGGCAGCGTCCTCCCAATCAGGGCTTTGCCACTCGCCCCGTACATCCGCGTCGTCTTCATCCGGCAAGTGACGCGCGCGCAAGGTCTCGAACCGGTCGGCCGGCGCCAATCGGGACAGCGCCCAGACCGCCATCGCGCGCACCAGGGGCGAGACATCGTCAAGGCGCGCCGCCGCCACATCGGCCAGCGCCGGATCGCTACTGTTGCCGATCGCGATCAGCACGTTGCGCACGAAGCGGTCCCGTCCTGTCCGCTTGATCGGCGAGCCGCTGAACAAGCTACGGAAGCCCGCGTCATCGAGAGCGGCCAGGTCGGCCAGGCGCGGCGCGGTCAGTTCGACGCGCGGCAGGAAAGCCGGTTCCCTTGCGGCAGCGGCGAACTTGTTCCACGGGCAGACCGCCAGGCAATCGTCGCAGCCATAGATCCGGTTACCCATGGGCACGCGAAACTCACGCGCGATGTGGCCCTTGTGTTCGATCGTCAAATAGGAAAGGCAGCGTCGTGCGTCCAGACGGTAGGGCGCGGGGAACGCATCGGTCGGGCAGATATCCAAACACGCCCGGCATGAGCCGCAGTGGTCGGCCTCCGCTTCGTCGGGCGCAAGGTCCAACGTGGTGAAGATCTCGCCGAGGAACAGCCAGGAGCCGAACTGCCGCGACACCAGATTGGTGTGCTTGCCCTGCCAGCCGACCGGCGTGCGCGCGGCAAGCGGCTTTTCCATCACCGGCGCGGTGTCGACGAACACCTTGACCTCGCAACCCGTCGCGTCGACCAGACGCCGTGCCACCGCCTTCAAGCGCTTCTTCATGACGTCGTGATAGTCGCGGCCCTGGGCATAGACGGAGATCACCGCGCGATCGCGGTTGCCGAGCCGTGCCATCGGGTCGATCGCCGGTCCATAGTTCGCGCCGACAACCAGAACGCTGCGCACCGCTGGCCAAAGCGTCGTCGGCGCGGCGCGCTCGTCGATACGGCGCTCGAGCCAGTCCATGTCGCCCGCATAGCCGGCCGACAAGAAGCTATCCAGACGCGCGCGGCCGACTGCTTCCGGTGCGGCGATGCCGGCCGTATCGAACCCGGCCTCGCGGGCATAAGTAAGAAGGGTGTCCCGGCGCGCCTCGGCGTCCATCAAAAGTCGAGGTCGTCGTAATGCGACGACGGCCTGAGGCCCGGAATGCGGTCCTCCAGCAGGGGCTGGAACGACGGCCGCGACTTCACCCGGGCATACCAGTCGCGCGCGGCGTCCTGGTGCGACCACGGCACGTCGCCGATGTAGTCGATCGAGGAAAGCTGCGCCGCCGCCGCGACATCGGCCATGGAGAAACGCTCGCCGGCAAGCCAGGCCCGGCGTTCGGTCAGATAGGCGATATAGTCCAGGTGGACGCGGATGTTGGCGAGACCAGCGCGTACCGTCGCGGAGTCCGGTTCGCCGCGCCCCAGAAAACGCTTCATCACTTTCTCGCCGAACACGTTGCGCGTCGCTTCCTGATAGAACTTGTCGTCGAACCAGGCGATCAAGCGTCGGGTCTCCGCCCGCTCGGCCGGCGTCGCGCCCATCAGATCGGGCTGCGGCTGAACTTCATGAAGGTATTCGGCAATCGCGGAACTGTCGGCAATCGCCGTGTCGTCAGCCTCGACAAGCACCGGCACGCAGCCGGCGGGATTGAGACTGAGAAACGCGTCGCGACGCTCCCAAACGTTCTCGCCGCGCAGCTCGAACGGCAGCCCTTTTTCCTTCAGGGTAATGCGAACCTTGCGGCAGAACGGCGAGAGCGGCATGTGATAGAGAATGCGCATGCCGCGAAGCTACTTGATGGCGCCGACGGCGCAAAGGGAGAGATTGACGCGGGCCGATCAAACGTCAGTTGACCGGCGAGCCTGGGACTTGTGCGTTGGCTGAGACCGCCTTAAAGGCGGATCGGAAGGGCTAAGCGAGGAAGTCCGATTCCGGACTGTTCACCGACAGGTCGATGTACTCCACATACTGTCCCGGCGGCACGCGCTTCAGGCTGTCGTGGCTGACGCAGGCCTCGACCAGCGCCTGCACCGGCCCGCGGGCGCCCTTCTTGCGATCGATGTGGATGGCGGACGCGCCGCCGGCGGCCAGCGGAAAGACATCCGCGCAACCGACCGGCCGGACGGCAAGGTCGTAACCCAACGCGACCTGGTCTTCCGACAGCAGCTCAAAACGATCCTGCGCATGGCGGCCGCGCGCCGACACGATCCAGTTGCTGGCCTCGTCCGGCAGGATCAGGTTCATGGTCGCGAAACACGACGCCGACGGCCCACTGCCCCACTCGACGCCTTCCGGCACGGTGAGCGACAGGCACATGGCGACGGCACCGGGCAGCGACACGCAGTCGACCGGCACCGGCGCCAAGGTCAGATGCACGTTGTGGGTCGATGCGTCGACATCCTTGCGGGATGTCGCGACCTCGGCCAGTTCCATATCGGAAAGGCAACCGCGCCTGACCAGGATGGAGGCCAAACGCCCACCATTGGCGGCCTGGGTCTGGAGCGCATCGAACAGCTGGTGGTCGTTGATCAGGCCGTATTCCTGCAACATCCGGCCCAACCGAATATCGGTTGCCTGGATGGTTGCGCCCGCGCCAGCAGTGCTTGTAGCCATGTCAGCCCCTCACCTCGCGACATACCGGACGATCAAAAGGATCATCCGCACTACCCATTTTAGTTAGGGCTTTTGGGCTTTCCTGTGATGCCGCGCACAGTTCAGCGGTCGAACAGGGCCGGAACGGTGGATAACCGGCCCAATTGTGACGCTTGCCGGCTAGATCGGTCTCCGCTCACGCGGATGCCGCGCCAATCAGAACGGTAACGCCCTACGCGATTTCCTCAGTTGGGTCGCCGCCCAGGGGTTCGGCCAGTCTGGCGACCATTTCCTTGGGGCAAATCTGCCAGAACCGACCGATGTGTAGATCCCACTCGCGCAACAACTGGAGCGCGTAGCTGGACTGGGTGAAGGCGGCGTGATCGCCGACCAGGTCCTTCAGAACGCCCTCCCAGTGTTCGCTGGCAAGGCGCTGGAAGACGACGGAATCGCGGTTGATGTCGCGCGGCAGCGTCTCGGCGGGGTCGTAGATGAACGCCATGCCGCCGGTCATGCCGGCCGCGAAATTGGGTCCGACCGGCCCCAGGATGACCGCCATGCCGCCGGTCATGTATTCGCAGCCATTGGAACCACAGCCTTCGACCACCACGTCGGCGCCGGAATTGCGCACGGCGAAACGCTCGCCCGCCTGACCGGCGGCGAACAGCCGGCCCGACGTCGCGCCATACAGCACCGTGTTGCCGATGATCGTGTTCAACTGCGACGGGCGCGTGCTGGAGGCCGGCGGCCGGACCACGATGGTACCGCCCGAAAGACCCTTGCCGACATAGTCGTTGGCGTCGCCGAAGACCTCCAGATGCAAGCCCTGAACGGCGAAGGCGCCGAGCGACTGACCGGCCGAGCCGCGCAGGCGCACGGTAATGTGGTCGGGCGCCAGGCCGCGCATGCCGAACCGCCGGGTGATGGCTGAGCTCAACCGCGTGCCGACGGCGCGATGGGTGTTCCGGACATTGTAGGCGAGCTGCATCTTCTCGCGTTCGTCCAACGCCGCGCGCGCATCCTTCAGCATCTGGGCATCCAAGGTGTCCGGCACCTCGTTGCGGCCTTCCAGCGTGCAATAGCGCGCGCTGTCGCCGGCATCGGCCTGGACCAGCAGCGGATTAAGATCGAGATCGTCGAGATCGGCGCTGCCGCGGCTGACCTGCTTCAGAAGATCGCTGCGGCCGATAACCTCGTTGAGCGAGCGGAAGCCGAGCGAAGCCAGGATCTCGCGCACCTCCTCGGCGATGAAACTGAACAGGTTGACGACCTTTTCCGGCGTCCCCTCGAACTTCTCGCGCAGCAGTTCCTTCTGCGTGCAGATGCCGACCGGGCAGGCGTTGGAGTGACACTGACGCACCATGATGCAGCCCATGGCGACCAGCGACGCCGTGCCGACGCCGTACTCCTCCGCGCCCATCATGGCGGCGATCACGACGTCGCGGCCGGTGCGGATACCGCCGTCGGTGCGAAGCGTCACCTTGTCGCGCAAACGGTTCAGCGTCAGCACCTGGTTGGCTTCCGACAGGCCCATCTCCCACGGCGCGCCCGCGTACTTGATGCTGGTCTGCGGGCTGGCGCCGGTGCCGCCGACATGGCCGGAGATCAGGATGACATCCGCCTTCGCCTTGGCGACGCCCGCGGCGACCGTACCGACACCGGCCTGGCTGACCAGCTTGACGCAGACCTTGGCGTCCGGGTTGATCTGCTTGAGGTCGTAGATGAGCTGCGCCAGATCCTCGATCGAATAGATGTCGTGATGCGGCGGCGGCGAGATCAGCATGACGCCCGGCGTCGAGAGCCTGAGGCGTGCGATCATCTCGGTCACCTTGAAGCCGGGCAGCTGACCGCCCTCGCCGGGTTTGGCGCCCTGGGCGATTTTGATTTCGAGTTCACGGCAATGGGTCAGGTATTCCGCCGTCACGCCGAAGCGGCCCGACGCCACCTGTTTGATCGGCGAGTTCGCGTTGTCGCCGTTGGGGCGCGGATTGAAGCGTTCGGGATCCTCGCCGCCCTCGCCCGAGTCCGACTTGGCGCCGATGCGGTTCATGGCGATGGTCAGCGTCTCGTGCGCTTCCGGCGACAGCGCGCCCAGCGACATGCCCGGCGTCACGAAACGTTTGCGGATCTCGGTGATCGATTCGACCTCGTCGATCGGCACAGGCTCGGCATGGGACCGTGTCGCCAGGAGATCGCGCAGGTCGAACGGCGGGCGGTTCTGCATGCCCTCCGCATAGCGCTTGTACATCTGATAGCTGTCGCTCGCGACGGCGGCCTGCAACGTATGGATCAGGCCGGCCTTGAACGCGTGCGCCTCGCCGCCGCGGCGATAGCGATAGATACCGCCGATCGGCAGGGCGATGACATCGTCGCCGAAGGCATCGTCGTGCAGGCGCAACAGACGGCTTTGAATGCCGGTCAGGCCGATGCCGGAGATACGCGACGGCATGCCGGGAAAGAACTCGGCGACCAGCGTGCGCGACAGACCGACCGCTTCGAAGTTGTAGCCGCCGCGATAGGACGACAGGACCGAGATGCCCATCTTCGACATGACCTTCAGCAGGCCATCGTCGATCGCCTTCTTGTAGCGTGCGATGCAGGTCTCCAGCGACATGTCGCCGAACAGGCCGCGGCGGTGGCGCTCGGCGATGCTTTCCTGTGCCAGATAGGCGTTCACGGTGGTCGCGCCGACGCCGATCAGGACCGCGAAGTAGTGCACGTCCAGGCATTCTGCCGAGCGGATGTTGATCGAGGTGAACGTGCGAAGCGACTGGCGCACGAGATGACCATGCACCGCGCCGGTTGCCAGGATCATCGGGATGGCGGCACGGTCCGGACCCATGGCTTCGTCGGTCAGGATGACGTGTTCGCAGCCGCCGCGCACCGCGTCTTCGGCCTCGCGCCGGACGCGCTCGATCGCTTCCTGCAGCAGGTTTTCGGAACGCCCGCCAACCGGGAACGTGCAGTCGATCGAGACAGCCGTCTCGCCCATGTAGCGGCGCATGGCCTCGAACTCGGCACTCGACAGAACCGGCGATTCAAGCTGCAGAATGCGCGTCTGGCTCTCGTCCTCGTCCAGGATGTTGGAGAGGTTGCCGAGCCGGGTCGCCAGCGTCATGACACGGCGTTCGCGCAACGAGTCGATCGGCGGGTTGGTGACCTGGCTGAAGTTCTGGCGGAAGAAGTTGTGCAGGCCGCGGTAACGGTCGGACAAGACGGCGAGCGGCGTGTCGTCGCCCATGGAGCCGACCGCCTCTTTGGCGTCCTCGACCATGGGCTGCAGGATCAGCTCCAGGTCTTCGATCGAGTAGTTGGCGGCGCGCTGATGGGTCTTCAGATCGCCGGCGCTCAACGCGCGCTTCTCGTCGGTATGGGCGCCGACGCCGATCAGGCTGTCGATATGGGTGATGTTGCCGATCCAGTCGCCATAGGGCTGCTCGGCGGCGAGCTTCTCCTTAAGCGCCATGTCGTCATAGAGAGAGCCGTCGACGAGATCGACGGCGATCATCTGACCGGGGCCGAGGCGGCCCTGGCGCACCAGATCGGCCTCGGCCAGCGGCACCATGCCGGTCTCGGACCCGACGAACAGCAGACCGTCTTTGGTCTCCGAATAACGCATCGGCCGCAACCCGTTGCGGTCCATGCCGGCCAGCACCCACTGACCGTCCGTCGCAGCGATAGCCGCCGGGCCGTCCCACGGCTCCATGACACAGTTGCAGTAGCTGTAAAGCGAACGCACGGCGTCGGAGATGTCGTCGCGGTCGGCCCAGGCTTCGGGGATCAGCATGGTCTTGACCAGCGGCACGGAGCGTCCGGCGCGAACCAGAAGTTCGAAGGTCGAATCAAGCGCGGCGGAATCCGAACTGCCCGACTGGATCACCGGCTTGATGACGTCCATGTGGTCGGCGAAGACGCCGTGGCTGATGCGCGCCTCGTGGCTCTTCATCCAATTGATGTTGCCGCGCACGGTGTTGATCTCACCGTTATGGGCGAGCAGGCGAAACGGCTGCGCCAGCGACCAGGTGGGGAACGTGTTGGTCGAATAGCGCTGATGAAAGATGACGAAGTTCGAGACGAAACGCTCGTCGAGCAGATCGGGATAGAACGCCGACAACTGCTCGGCCAGGAACATGCCTTTGTAGACGATCGACCGGCAGCTCAACGAACAGATATAGAAGTCGCCGATATGGGCGGCCAGCACGCGCCGTTCGATCTGGCGGCGCACGACAAAGAGATCGCGTTCGAACTGCGCGTCGTCGACGCCGCGTTCGTTGGCGATCATGACCTGCTCGATCTCCGGCCGTGTCGCGTTCGCTTTCTCGCCGATGATGGAGCTGTCGATCGGCACCTGGCGCCAGCCGAAGACGCGGTAACCGAACTGCAGGATTTCCGACTCAACGATGGTGCGGCAGGTCTCCGCCGCGTTCAGATCGGTCTTGGGAAGGAACACCATGCCGACCGCAAGCCGACCGGCACCCGGTGCGTGGCCGGTGTGTTCGATGTGCTCCTTGAAAAAATCCTGCGGGATCTGAACCTGGATGCCGGCACCATCGCCGGTCTTGCCGTCCGCATCCACGGCGCCGCGATGCCACACCGCCTTCAGGGCGTCGATACCGGCCTGCACGACGTCGCGCCGGGGCGTGCCGTCGATCGACGCGACAAAACCGACGCCGCAGGCATCGCGCTCGAACGCCGGATCGTAGAGGCCGTCACGCGCCAAGCGCTCGGCCTCATGGGTCCTGTCGCCATACGCTATCTTGGTCATGGCGTTCCCCTTAGCCTGCGGCCCGCAACGATGCGGCGTCGGCGCCGACCTTGGCCTGCAGATATTGATGAATGCCTTCTGCCGCGTCGCGCCCGTCGCGCACGGCCCACACGACGAGCGAGGCGCCCCGCACGATGTCGCCCGCCGCGAACACGCCATCCAGGTTCGTCGCGCCGGTCGCCAGCTGGGACTTCACCGTACCCCAGCGAGTCGTCACCAGATCGGGCACATCGAACTGCGCGGGAATGTCGTCGGGATCGAAGCCGAGCGCTTTCAGGACAAGCTGGGCGTCGAGACGGTACTCCGAGCCGGGCACCGGCTGGGGCGTCAGCCGCCCGCTTGAGTCCGGTTCGCCGAGCCGCATCTTGACCGCGCGCACGGCGTCGACATGACCGTCACCCTGGAACGCCTCGGGCAGCGCCAGGAACTCGAAGGTCACGCCCTCTTCCATGGCATAGGCGACCTCGCGCTGGCTGCCGGGCATGTTGCCGCGGTCGCGCCGGTAAAGGCAGGTCACCGCGTTGGCGCCCTGACGCACCGCCGTGCGCACGCAGTCCATCGCGGTGTCGCCGCCACCGATGACGACAACGTCTTTGCCGGCCGCGTTCAACGCACCGCTGTCGAACGCCGGGACCGCATCGCCCAGGCCTTTGCGGTTGCTGGCGATCAGGTAATCGAGTGCCGGCACGATGCCGTCCAAACCGACACCGGGCGCCTTGATGTCGCGTGCCGTATAGACGCCGGTCGCGATCAGCACGGCGTCGTGGCGCTCCCGCAGGTCGGCGAATGACACGTCACGGCCGACATCGGTGTTGGGGTGAAGACTGACGCCGCCCTCGGCCAACAGGTCGACGCGGCGCGCAACGACATGTTTCTCCAGCTTGAAGTTGGGAATGCCGTAAACCATCAGACCGCCCAGGCGGTCGTGCCGGTCGTAGAGCGCCACCTGGTAGCCACGCCGGCGCAGCATTTCGGCCGCCGCCATGCCGGCGGGCCCGGCACCGATGATGCCGACCGACTGCTCGCGCTCGCGCCGCGGGCTGGGTGGCTTGACCCAGCCGTTCGCGAAGGCGGTTTCGGTGATGTACTTCTCGACCGAACCGATGGTGACGGAATCAAACCCCTTCTCGATGACGCAATTGCCTTCGCACAAGCGGTCCTGGGGGCAGATGCGGCCACAGATTTCCGGGAAGTTGTTGGTCGCCGAAGCGACCTCATAGGCCTCCTCGAGCCGGTCCTCGGCGGTCAGCATCAGCCAGTCGGGGATGTTGTTGTGCAGCGGGCAATGCACCTGGCAGAACGGAATGCCGCACTGGGAGCAACGCGACGCCTGTTCCGCGGCGAACTCGCTCTGGAATTCGTCGAAGATTTCCTCGAAGTCGTCGCGCCGCTCGCTGGCGTCGCGCTTGGGTGGCCGGCGCTGCGCCGTATCCACGAATTTCAGCAGTTTCGCTGACATCGCAATCCCCTGGGATGGCCCCGCCGTAGGGCCGGACGGGGTCTATAGGTCAAAACAGCGGGCAGTGCGAGGGAAATCGACCATTTAGGACAGAATACTTGTCTTAAAGGAATCTGACTTTTCACAATTCCATAATGGGCGCCGGAATTCGCAGCTCAGGTCCGGCTCTTTAGGTCTATAATACTTACCTATTTATTCCCCACCTATCCACCGCAGGGGGGTGCTAGGATGGCCGCGCAGCCGGTCGGAGGGCGCGTTTGACACTATTCCAGCTTGCGGTGCTGGCGGTTATCCAGGGTATCACCGAGTTTCTGCCCATCAGCTCCTCAGGCCACCTGATCCTGGTTCCCGAACTGACCAGTTGGCCCGATCAAGGGCTGCTGATCGACGTTGCCGTCCACGCGGGCTCCCTGCTGGCGGTGGTGCTCTATTTCATACGCGACATCTGGCAGCTCACACGCGGCCTGGTGGCGCGCGGCAGCGCCAGCACCCGGCCCCAGGTCGGCATGCTGATCGCCGCGACCATCCCCGTCGGTATCGCCGGCTTCGCCCTGCACGAGGTCGGTCAGGAGAACCTGCGCGATCCCCAGGTCATCGCCTGGGCTACCATCATCTTCGGCATCCTGCTCTATGTCGCCGACCGCGTCGGCATGACGCTGCGCCGCATGGAACACATGACATGGGGCGCGGCGATGACGATCGGCTTCGCCCAGGTCCTGGCGCTGATCCCCGGCACCAGCCGTTCGGGCATCACCATGACCGCCGCCCGGATGCTGGGTTTCGAACGCGCCGATGCCGCGCGCTTCTCCATGCTGTTGTCAATCCCGGTCATCCTGGCGGCCGGCCTGCTTGCCGGGATCGACCTCTACAAAGCCGGCGACGCCAGCTTGACCACCGCCGCGCTGGTCGCCGGCGGCCTGGCCTTCGTCGCCGCCTATATCGCGATCTGGGGCCTGATGGCGTGGCTGCGCCGCGCGAGCTTCACGCCCTTTGTCATCTATCGCCTGGTGCTCGGCACCGGCCTGCTGATCTGGATCTATACCTGAGCCACCCGCGGCTTCGGCCTGGACGGCCCTAACCGAATTTGGGCCGGCCCTTAAGGCCGCCGCGCCGGTATTGGGCGAGGTAGGTCGGCACGATCACCTCGACGGTCGTCGGGTTGATGCCCAGTTCCGCCAGCCCCGGCTTGTCGCCCGTCACCACGTTGTCGATCTGCATCAAGCGCACCTGGTCCGGCGTCACCAGGGGCACCGGCATGAACTGCAGGAATAGCGCCTGCAGGTGGGCGACCGCATAGGGCAGCGGCAGCAGCGCGCAACGGCGCCGTGTCTCGCGCACGACGATCTTCATGAGGTCGCGGAAGCTGTAGACGGTGGGTCCACCGAGTTCGAAGGTCTGCCCCCGCGTCGCCGGATCGTCCAGACAGGCAACGATGGCCGAGGCGACATCGCAGACATAGACCGGCTGGAACCGTGTCTTGCCGCCGCCGAAGAGCGGCAGAAACGGCGACAGCACCGCCAGCTTGGCGAACAGGTTGAAGAACCCGTCCTCGGGCCCGAAGACGATGCTGGGCCGGATGATCGTCGCGGCCGGAAAGGTCTCGGAGACAATCTTCTCGGCCATCGCCTTCGATTTCGCGTAGGTCGACGGCGAGCTTTCCGAGGCGCCGATCGCCGAAATCTGGATCAGACGCTCCACACCGTGGGTCTTGGCCGCGTTGGCGATATGGCGCGCCGCCTCCACATGGGTGCGCGCGAAGTTCTGTCGCCCGCGCTCATAGAGAATCCCGACCAGGTTGATGACCGCCTCGGAGCCATGGATGGCCGCGTCGACCGACGCCTGGTCACCGACATTGGCGGCAACCGGGACGATCTGGCCGACATCGCCAAGCGGTTTCAAGAACAGGGCCGCTTCCGGGTCGCGGCCCGCGACGACGATACGCCAGCCGTCGTCGGCCAAGCGCTGGACGACATAGCGTCCGATGAAGCCGGAACCGCCGAAGATCGTGATCTGACGTGGAACCATAGGTTTCTCCAGGCGCGGGCGCTGCCGCGTGGCGCGCATACTATCGCCGGATTCGGGTCAGGCAAGCGCGCACGAAGCCGTTGACAGCGACGGGCCGTGCGCATAGTGACACACCCCGAGCCCAGGTGGCGGAATTGGTAGACGCGCAGGTTTCAGGTACCTGTGGGGGAAACCCCGTGGAAGTTCGAGTCTTCTCCTGGGCACCAAGTTCTCGGATCGTGCGCCAAGGTGGCGCGATCACAGGCCGGCATCCTGCGGCAGAACGGTTCCTTTATGGCGCATATTCTCTATCAAGGTGACTTGCCGGACGATCTCGACCTCGGCCCGGTCGTCGCCATCGATACGGAAACCATGGGGCTTGATCTCAGCCGCGACCGGCTGTGTCTGGTGCAGCTATCGTCAGGCGACGGCAACGCCCACCTCGTCCAGTTCAAGAAAGGCGAGTATGACGCGCCCAATCTGAGCGCGCTGTGCACCAACCCGGATGTCCTGAAACTCTTTCATTTCGCCCGTTTCGACCTGGCCGCGCTGTATCGTTACCTGGGCATCGTTTGCGCCCCGGTCTACTGCACCAAGATCGCCTCGAAGTTCGTGCGCACCTTTACCGATCGGCACGGTTTGAAGGATCTGTGCAAGGAGCTTCTGGACGTCGATATCTCCAAGCAGCAGCAGAGCTCGGACTGGGGTGCCAAAGAGCTCACCAACGATCAGTTGAAGTACGCGGCGTCGGATGTGCTGCACCTCCACCGTTTAAGGGAACGACTGGACGAAATGTTGGTCAGGGAGGGACGTGACGGCTTGGCGAAGGCATGTTTTGATTTCCTGCCCTATCGCGCCCAGCTCGATCTCTTGAACTGGGACGAGCCGGACATCTTTTCTCACTGATCAAAGGGCAGGGCTTGCGCCGGTTACCGGCGGCCCCACCTATGTGGTAAGTTATTGAAACAAAAAGACGCGCTGCGCTTTTCGGGAGGCTGCCACGCCCCCCGGTTCGGAGTGATTGTGACGACAGAGCAGATTGATAGCCGCCAGGCTGGCTCACACGGCTGGGTGGTAACGCCCAATGTCCGCCGTGCCCGTCTGACCGGCGGCTACAGCCGTTTTGTCGGCTTTATGCGTTGGTCGCTGCCGATTGGCGCCGTGGCGCTGGCCGCTGCATTGATTGCATGGCCCTACTTGGAATCGCGCGATCAGGGCTTCACCTTGATGATGTCGGACCTTGAGGTCGACGACGCCGGACGCCTTGTCATGGATAACGCCCGTTTTCTGGGCACCGACGACAAGGGCCAGCCCTATACGGTTACCGCGATCGCGGCCTGGCAGGACCCCAACGAGGACGAAATCATCAATCTGGAGACGCTGCAGGGCGACATCACCCTGCAGTCCGGTGCCTGGATCGCGGTCAGCGCGGCGACCGGACGTTATGACCGGCCGGCCGAAAGGCTGATCCTGGAGCGCGATGTCAGCGTGTTCACCGATGAAGGTTATGAGCTTCATACCGAGATCGCCGAATTTGACCTGAGTAAGGGTACCGGTTGGGGCGACAAACCGGTCTCCGGTCAGGGCCCGGCAGGCTTGCTGGAAGCCCAGGGCTTTCGCATGTCCGAAGGGGACGGCAAGCTCCACTTTGTCGGCCCGGTCCACATGACGCTGTTCCCCGGAGCCGCCGAATGAAGCAGACATTCGCAGGCCTGACACTGGGCGCGCTGCTGTTCGCCGCGCCGGTTTATGCACAGGTTGTCGATTCAGGATCCCACGACACGTCGCTGCCGATCGCCATCACGGCCGACGCCATGGAGGTCGAGCAGGAATCCCAGCGGGCGATTTTCCTGGGCGCGGTCGACGTCGAGCAAGGCGATCTGCGGCTCAAAGCCGATGAGCTGATCGTCTATTACCGCGACAAGGAAGCCCAGGACGACAACGCGATCTACCGCATCGAGGTGACCGGCAACGTGACATTCGCCGCGCCAAACGAGACTGCAAAAGGCGACATAGGAGTCTATGATGTCGATGTCGGTACCATCACACTGTCGGGCAATGTCGTGCTGACCAGCGGCGATAACGTCATCCGTGGCAACGAAGCCATCATGCATCTGGAAACGGGCAAGAGCGAAGTGCGCGGCGGCGCCGGCGGCGATGGCCGCGTCGAGGGCTTGTTCGTGCCCGACAAGTCCGAGGAGGAGGGAACGGAATGACCGACTCTTCGTTGACCACCCTGACGCAAGCCGCCAACGCCGGGCCGCAGCTCGTCACCGACAATATCGGGCTGGTGGCCGAGAACCTGGGCAAGAGCTATCACAAGCGCCCGGTGCTGCGTGACGTCAGCGTAAGCGTCGAACGCGGCGAGGCGGTCGGTCTGCTGGGCCCCAACGGCGCCGGCAAGACGACGTGCTTCTATCTGATTACCGGCCTGATCACCGCTGACTCCGGCACCATCTCGCTGGATGGTGACGACATCACCGAACTGCCGATGTACCGGCGCGCCCGGATGGGTATCGGTTACCTGCCCCAGGAAGCGTCGATCTTTCGCGGCATGACCGTGGAAGCCAACATCCGCGCCGTGCTCGAAGTCGTCGAAAAGAACCGCGAGATCCGCGAGCACATGCTGGACGAGCTGTTGGCGGAGTTCTCGATCTCTCATTTGCGCCGCGCGCCCGCCCTGGCGCTGTCCGGCGGTGAGCGGCGGCGTGTCGAGATCGCCCGCGCGCTCGCCTCGCGCCCCAGCTTCATGCTGCTGGACGAACCGCTGGCCGGCATCGACCCCATCGCGGTCGGCGAAATCCGCGAACTTGTCTCGCACCTCAAAGATCGCGGCATCGGCGTCCTGATCACCGATCACAACGTTCGCGAGACACTGGATATCATTGATCGCGCTTACATCCTCCATGAGGGTACACTGATGATGGAGGGCGCTCCCTCCGAGATTGTCGCCCACGAGGGCGTCCGTCGAGTCTATCTGGGCGACCGCTTCCAGCTTTAGGCATTCATCATGGCAATGTCCGCCAAACTCGATCTTCGGCAGTCACAGACGCTTGTCATGACGCCGCAGCTGCAGCAGGCCATCAAGCTGCTGCAGCTGTCGAACATCGAGTTGGCGGCGTTTGTCGAACAGGAACTGGAACGCAATCCGCTCTTGGAGCGCGGCCAACCCGACGCCGAAACCGGCGAAACACAGCCTGAACAAGCAGAGGAACCGCCGGCGGATAACGGCGCCGCGGCAGCCGACTTCAACAGCACCGAACGGACGACCGGCGAACCCGCCGAAGGCGGTGATGACGTCGCCGAAAGCTCCTACGATTCCAGCCCCTTGTGGCAGGGATCGATGTCCGGCGGGCGCTTTGACGGCGAGGATCTGGCCGGCGTCGAACAGACCGTCGCCACGACCGCGTCGCTCTACGACCATCTGGCGCGCCAGATCTATCTGGAGATCACCGAACCGGCGGAACGGATCGCGGCGACCTACCTGCTCGATCTGCTCGACGAGGCCGGTTACCTGGCGGGCGACCTGGACGAGGCCGCGCGCCACCTGGGCTGCACGCGCGCCTTCCTGGATCGCGTGGTCGACAAGGTCCAGCACTTCGACCCGCCGGGCATCTTCGCCCGCGACCTCAAGGAGTGCCTGGCACTGCAGCTGGCCGATCTGAACCGGCTGGACCCGGCCATGCAGGCGCTGCTCGACAATCTCGAACTTGTCGCGCGCCGCGACATGACCGAACTCAAGAAATGCTGCGGCTGCTCCGACGACGATATCGCCGACATGCTGGGCGAACTGAAGGCGCTCGACCCCAAGCCTGGTCTGGCCTTCGACGCCGAGCCGTCGCAAACCGTCATTCCCGACGTCAACGTCAGGCCCAAACAGGGCGGCGGCTGGCAGGTCGAGCTGAACAGCGACACCCTGCCGAAGGTGCTGACCAACCAGCGCTACTACGCGGAGATCAGCGACGGCGCGCGCAACAAGGCGGACAAGGAGTTTCTTGCCGAGAAGTGGAACTCCGCCAACTGGCTGGTCAAGGCGCTCGACCAGCGCGCCCGCACCATCCTGCGTGTGGCGCGCGAGATCGTTCGCCAGCAGGACCTGTTCTTGATCAAGGGCGTCGAGCACTTGCGCCCGCTCGTGCTGCGCGACATCGCCGAGGTTCTGGAACTGCACGAAAGCACCGTCAGCCGCGTCACCAGCAACAAATACATGGCCACGCCGCGCGGTATCTTTGAGTTGAAGTATTTCTTCACCGCCTCCATCGGCAGCACCGGTGACGGCCCCGCCCACTCCGCGGAGGCGGTCCGTCACCGTATCAAGGCGCTGATCGACGCCGAACCACCGGATAAGGTGCTTTCCGATGACGGTCTGGTCGAAATTTTGAAGGCCGACGGCATTGATATCGCCCGGCGCACGGTCGCGAAGTATCGCGAATCCATGCGGATTCCGTCCTCCGTGCAACGTCGTCGTGACAAGAAAATACACTCAAAATCAAAGAGTTAGGTGCAAAATTCGACCCAACTTGCAACCGCGCTTGAGTCGGGCCACATCCAGCGTTATATGTGCGCTCCCCAAATTGGGGCCGGGACACCGGGCGGGCGCGCCGGTGTTCTGAGAAGACCGAAGACGACCGGTCGCCCGATGCATCCGCATCGACCAGATGACGCTGCGTTTACGACACAGGAACCAACATGAAGATCGCCGTAACCGGGCATCAGATTGATATTGGCGATGCCCTGAGACAGCACGTGGCCGAACGTTTGGAACATGGCGTCAGCAAGTACTTCGAGGATGCGATCGAGGCGCACATCCGCTTCTCGCGCGAGGGCAATCTCTATCGCGCGCACGTCTCGGCCCATGTCGGCAAGGATATCTCCGCCGAAGGCCAGGCCGACGACGCGGACATTTACGCGAGCTTCAACGCCGCGGCCGAACACGTGGAAAAACAACTGCGGCGCTTCAAGCGCAAACTGCGGGACCATCATTGAGGTGATGCCCGCCGTTCAAGCATGGCCGGTGGGCTTGCCCAAAGGAAGACCATGGAGATAACCGATATTCTGAAGCAAGACGCTGTCGTCGCCCATTTGAAGGCCGGCAGCAAGAAACAAGCGCTTCAGGAATTGGCGCATCACGCCGCCGGTTTGGTCGGCCTGGATGAGCGCGCGATCTTCGATGCCCTGCTGGAGCGCGAGCGGCTCGGCACGACGGGCGTCGGCCTGGGCATCGCCATTCCGCACGCCAAGATGCCCAATCTGGACCGGCTGCACGCGCTCTTCGCGCGGCTCGACACGCCGGTCGATTTCGAGGCGATCGACGAACAGCCGGTCGATCTCATGTTCCTTCTGCTGGCGCCTGAATCGGCCGGCGCCGATCATCTGAAGGCGCTCGCCCGCGTCTCGCGCCTGCTGCGCAACCAGGTGGTCTGCGAGAAACTGCGCGGCGCCGACAGCGCCGAGGCGATCTTCGCCCTGCTTTCCGACACCGAGGCCAGCCAGGCCGCCTGATCCCCGATGTCCTTGATCCATGGCACCTCGATCCTTGTGGCGGGTGCTGGTGTTTTGCTCCGGGGCCCGTCGGGCAGCGGCAAATCGGATCTGGCGTTTCGCATGATCGAGGCCAGCCAGGCCATTCTGGTGGCCGACGATCAGACCGATCTGCGGCCCGTCGACGGCCAGCTCCACGCGGCCTGCCCGTCCAAGCTGGCCGGTCTGATCGAGGTTCGCGGGATCGGTATTCTGCGCCGCCCCCACAGGACAGAAGTGACGATCGGCCTTGTCATCGACCTTGTCCCCCATGACGAGGTGCCGCGTTTGCCCGATGCCCCGACGACCTCGCTGGAAGGAATCACCCTGCCGCATGTGAGCCTGTGCGCGTTCGAGGCTTCTGCACCGGCCAAGGTCATGGTGGCCGCCGAGGGTATTGCCGCGGCGCGCAGCAAATCCCGCATCGCCCATGTCTAACGACAACAGCCCTAACGACAACAGCCCTGACGACAACAGTCCTGGCAGCGACAACGGCGTCTTGCCGCTGGTGCTGGTCAGCGGTCTCTCCGGCGCCGGGCGCAGCACGGCCCTGCGCGCTCTGGAGGACGAGGGGTATGAAGCCGTCGACAACCTGCCGATGTCGTTGCTGGAGACGCTGATCACGGCCGAGACCCAGCCGCCCCACGGCCTGGCCATGGCGGTCGACGTGCGTTCGCGGAACTTCGACGCCACGGCGTTTGTCGCCATCGTCGAGCGCTTGCGCAAACGGCCGGGCCTGGCGCTCAAGCTGATCTTCCTGGACAGCGACACCGACGTCCTGCAGCGCCGCTACACGGAAACCCGGCGCACCCATCCCTTGGCCGGCGAACGCTCGGTCACCGCCAGCATCGAGCTCGAGCGGGGCCTGATGGCCGTCGTGCGCGATGCCGCCGACCTGGTGATCGATACCGGCGACCTGAGCGGGGCGGATCTCAAGCGGATCATCGTCGGCCAACTCGCCTTGCAGGAAAGTGGCCGTCTCGGCCTGTTCGTCACGTCGTTTTCCTATCGCCTGGGCCTGCCGCGCAACGCCGACCTGGTGTTCGATGTTCGTTTCCTGTCCAATCCCCACTATGTCGAGGCCCTCAACCCGCTCACCGGCCGCGACGGGCCGGTCGGCGCGTTTATCGAGCAGGATCCGTCATTCCAGCCCTTTTTCGACCGGTTGAGCGCTCTTTTGGCCGATTTGCTGCCGGCCTACGAGCGCGAAGGCAAGTACTACCTGACCATCGCCATCGGCTGTACCGGCGGTCAGCACCGCTCGGTTTTTGTTGCCGAGCGCCTTGCCGCTCTGTTAAGCGAAGACCATCGCGTCCATCTGGAGCACCGCGACCTGGCTTCGGCACTGGCGCGCAACAGGGACGCCAACAAGAACAGCGGCGCATCATGATTGGTTTGGTACTGGTCACTCACGGGCGGTTGGCCGAGGAGTTCGTCGCCGCTACGGAACACGTGGTTGGCGAACAGCGCAACGTCAAAACCGTCTGTATCGGCCCGGATGACGATATGGAACAGCGGCGCAAGGACATCCTGGCGGCGATCGCCAAGGTCGATGACGGCGACGGTGTCATCCTGCTGACCGACATGTTCGGCGGCACGCCATCGAACCTGGCGATATCGGTCATGGATACCGGCAATGTGGAGGTGATTGCCGGCATCAACCTGCCGATGCTGATCAAACTGGCGGGCGCCCGCGAGACCGAGACCTTGGCCAGCGCCGTTGCCCAGGCGCAGGAGTCAGGGCGCAAGTACATCAATGTTGCGAGCAGCTTGCTGAACGCACGAGGTTAAGCGGCCATGTCCGGCCGGAAGACAGGGGCCGGGGGAATGGGCCTTCAACTGTTGATTATCAACGAGCGCGGTCTTCACGCCCGCGCCGCCGCAAAGTTCGTTGCGACGGTGCAGGAGTTCGAGGCCGACGTCGAGGTCAGCAAGGACGGCATGTCGGTCTCCGGGCGGTCAATTATGGGATTGATGATGTTGGCGGCAGCACCAGGCACCACGATCGACGTCACCGCTGATGGGCCGGACGCACTGGCCGTTTTGGCGGCGCTGCAGGTCCTGGTCGACAACCGGTTCGATGAGTAGGCAACGCAAGACATCGCGCTCGAACGTCATCCTTCGCGGGTTGGGCGTCGCGCGCGGCATCGCCATCGGACCGGCGCATATCGCCGAAAGCGGCACGCTCGACGTCCCGACCCACGAACTCGCCAAATCCGCGATCGCCGGCGAGATCGAGCGCTTCCACGCCGCCATCGCGGAGGCCGGGACGCAAATCGACAAGCTCAGGCGCAAGGCCTCGTCCTTGCCGGAGAGTGCCGCCGAGGAGCTCGGCTACCTGCTCGACGCTCACAACCACATGCTGGAAGGCTCGCGCCTGGTGCGCGGCGTCGACAAGCGCATTCGTGACGATCGCCTGAATGCGGAGGCCGCTGTCTCCCAGGAAGTCTCCGAAATCGCGCTGGTCTTCTCGCAGATGGAAGACAGTTATCTCGCCGCGCGTGCGCGCGACGTGCGCGACGTCGGCCAGCGCCTGTTGCGCTGTCTGATGAAGACGCCGTACCAGGCCTTCACGGACCTGCCGGAGGGTTCGGTGATCGTCGCCGACGAGCTGACGCCGGCCGACACCGCGCTGCTTGACCCGCACAAGGTCGCCGGCTTCGTGACCGCCACCGGCGGCGCCCAGGACCACACGGGTATCATGGCGCGGTCGCTCGGCCTGCCCGCCGTCGTCGGCATGGCCGAACTGTTGCAGCAGGCGCGGCCCGGCGACACGGTGATCGTCGACGGCGGCGCGGGACAGATCATCCTGAACCCCGACGCCCAGACGATGTCGCGCTATCAGGAGCGCCGCGCCGAGTTGCTGCGTCAGGCCCGCAAGCTCGACCGCCTGCGCAACGTGCCCGCGATCACCCGCGATCAGGAACTGGTCAAGCTGCAGGCCAATATCGACCTGCCCAACGAGATCGACGCCGCACTCTCATCCGGCGCCGAGGGCATCGGCCTGTTCCGGACCGAATACGTCTTCATGAACCGCGACGACCTGCCCGACGAAGACGAGCAGTATGTCCAGCTGCGCAGCATCGTCGAGGGCATGGAAGGCCGGCCGATCACCATCCGCACCCTGGATGTCGGCAACGACAAGCTGCCCTATTCGCTGGACGAACATCTGGGCGCCAGCCCCAACCCCGCCATGGGCCTGCGCGCCATCCGTCTGTCGCTGAAGTTCCAGAAACTCCTGGACACGCAGCTTGCCGCCATTCTGCGCGCCGGCGCCCACGGTCCCGTGCGCATCCTGCTGCCGATGATCAGCAGCCCCCAGGAGGTGCGCGAGGTGCGCGACGCCATGCGCAAGGTCGTCAGGCGTTTGAAGCGTCGCAAGGTCGCGATCGCCGATCCGCTGCCGCCCATCGGCGCCATGATCGAGATCCCCGGTGCCGCGCTCGCCGCCGACAGCCTGGCGCGCGACTGCGAGTTCTTCTCCATCGGCACCAACGACCTCACCATGTACACGCTCGCCATCGACCGCGGCGACGATCAGGTGGCCCATCTCTATAGCCCGCTTCACCCGGCGGTCTTGCGCCTGATCCAGTTCACCACCGCGGCGGCGCTCAGGGCGCGCATCCCGATCAATGTGTGCGGCGAGATGGCCGGTGACGAGCGCATGACCGCGCTGTTGCTGGGGCTGGGCATCCGCGACCTCTCGATGACCGCGACGGCGCTGCCCCGGGTCAAGCAGCGTATCCGCTCGCTCGACCTCAACGAGGCGACAAAACGCACCCAGGCGATCATGGATCAGTCCGATCCCGGCATGGTTGCCGTGCTTTTGGACGACTTCAACGCGCTGGCATGACGTATCTTGCCTGGACGGCCGGGGTCTCCATTTGATAAGCCGTGCCCGCCGCCCTTCCGATGGTTTCCGCCACGGGCTTTCTAGAGAGAATGGATCGAAGCATGAGTGACTTCAGCGACTACAAGGTTGCCGATATCGGCCTGGCCGATTGGGGCCGCAAGGAGATCGAACTGGCCCAGGTCGAGATGCCCGGCCTGATGGCGATCCGTGACGAATACGGTTCGAAAAAGCCGCTGAAGGGCGCGCGCATCACCGGCTGCCTGCACATGACGATCCAGACAGCCGTCCTGATCGAGACCCTGGTCGAGCTGGGCGCGGAGATCCGCTGGAGCTCGTGCAACATCTTCTCGACCCAGGATCAGGCCGCAGCGGCCATCGCCGCCGCCGGCATCCCGGTCTTCGCCTGGAAAGGTGAGTCGGAGGAGGAATACTGGTGGTGCATCGACCAGACGATCGAGGGCCCGGACGGCTGGCGGCCCAACATGCTGCTGGATGACGGCGGCGACCTGACCCAGGTCATGCACGAGAAACACGCCGACCTGATGAAGGACGTCAAAGGCGTCAGCGAGGAGACGACGACCGGCGTCGCCCGCCTCTATCAGATGGCGCAGCACGGCGAACTCCTGGTGCCGGCGTTCAACGTCAACGACTCCGTCACCAAGTCGAAGTTCGACATCGTCTATGGCTGCCGCGAGAGCCTGGTCGACGGCATCCGCCGCGCGACCGACGTCATGATGGCCGGCAAGGTCGCCGTGGTCGCCGGTTACGGCGGCGTCGGCAAGGGTTCGGCCCAGTCGCTGCGCGGCGCCGGCGCGCGCGTCAAGGTGACCGAGATCGATCCGATCTGCGCCTTGCAGGCGGCCATGGACGGCTACGAGGTCGTCACCATGGACGACGCCGCCCCGGTCGCCGACATCTTCGTCACCGCGACCGGCAACCGCGACGTCATCACCGTCGACCACATGCGCGCCATGAAGGACCGCGCCATCGTCTGCAACATCGGCCACTTCGATAACGAGATCCAGGTCGACGCCCTGCGCAATCAGAAATGGCACAACGTCAAACCCCAGGTCGACGAGATCGAGTTCCCGGACGGCAAGCGCATCGTGCTGCTGGCCGAAGGCCGCCTGGTCAACCTGGGCTGCGCCACCGGCCACCCCAGCTTCGTCATGAGCGCCAGCTTCACCAACCAGGTGCTGGCCCAGATCGAGCTGTGGACCCACCCGGATAAGTACGAGCGCCAGGTCTACGTGCTGCCCAAGCACCTCGACGAAAAGGTCGCGCGCCTGCATCTGGAAAAGGTCGGCGCCAAGCTGACCGAGCTGACCGACGATCAGGCCGACTACCTCGCCGTCGATCAGGCCGGGCCGTTCAAGCCCGAGGAATACCGGTACTAGGCGCTTTCGCCGCCAAGCTTCTTGGCGTCGAGACACAGAGCCAGAACCAGGCCGAGGACCGCAAAGGCGAGCGCGAGCCAATAGGCCTGCTGCAGGCCGGCGGCGAAGGCGTCGCCGAGTGCCGCCTCAATCTTCTGGGCGGCATCGGTACCGTACCTCGCGAGGATGGTCTGCGCCGCCTCGCCATGGGCGCTGGCCGCGTTAAGCGCGGCCTGGTCCGCCGCCGACACGTTGAGGCCCGCTGTCGCAAGGCCCTGCTTGAGCGCACTCCGGCTCGTCTCGTACATGATCGCTGTCGCGCCGCCGACGCCGATAGCGCCGAGCCCAAGATGGAACATGTAAGCAAGGCCGCCCGCCAGCCCGGCGCGCGACGGATCGGCTGCGCTGACTGATGCGGTGCCGGCGGGGCTGAAGATCAAAGCACCGCCGAACGCCATCACGATCATCGGCGGTAGCGTGCCCGGATAGCCCCACGACGCCGGCGCAAAAATCATCCAGATCGAGGCGATCACGGCGAGCCCGTAACCCCAGGCGAGCAGCCGCCTGGGTCCGACGCTATTGTAGAACCGGCCCGTGACCATGTTGCCGACCGCCATGATGACGAGAACTGGCAGAATGCCGATCGCCGACCACATGGCCGACCAGCCGAACGCCTTGTGATAGTACTGCGGCAGATAGAGAAACATCAGGAAGACCGGCGGCGACATCAGGCCGTTCATGGAAAGCGCGATCACCAATTGATGGTTCTTCATCATCGGGATCGGCACCATCGGATCAGCGACACGGCCCTCGACGACGGGAAAAACGGCGAACATCACCAGGCAGAAGACGAAGAGGCCGATCACCGGCGCCGACGTCCACCCCCAATCGGCGCCGACGTCCAGGCCATAGAGCAGGCCGAACACGGCGAGCGACAAGACGATCATGCCGATCACGTCGACACGTTCGTCCGTACGCTCGGCACTGTCCTTCGGGACGATGCGCCACAACAAGAGTGCGGAGATTGCCGCCAGGACGACATTGATCAAGAAGAACAGGCGCCATTCGCCGAGCCCGGCCAGAACGCCGGCAAGGAACGGCGCAATGGCGTTGCCGGTCGCGATAGCGCCCAGGAGCACGCCCATGACGATTCCGAACTTGTCCTTGGGCACCGACAAGGCGGCGACGGCGAGCATTGAGGGCCAAGCGATTGCCGACCCGATACCCTGGAACACACGCGCGCCGATAAGAAAGCCGATAGAGGGCGCCAAGGTGCAAGCGAGCGAGGCCAGAAAGAAGACGCCAAGCCCGATCTGCAGGAAGCGCTTATGGCCGAACATATCGCCCAACCGGCCACCGGCAACCAGCATCATGGCCAGCGCCAACGCGTAGACGTTGAGCACCCACTGGCTGGTCGTGATGTTGACCGCGAACTCCTGCTCGATCGGGATGACCAGGAGCATGGCGCCGGTAAAGTCCGTCCCGAGCATGAAGGACGGAATGCAAAGCGCGGCGACGATGACCTTGGTGTGTCTGTCCACAGTGCCCCCTTACACCAGCGGCGATACTAGACCGGATGGCGCGTGCCTACAGGCATCAAACCATCGTCCGCCGCCTCCTCCCAGGCTGGGGGTTGAAATGCGGACAAGAAGACTGCTACCCCAAGTTATGGGTTGCCAATCAGCAGCAAACACAACCACTAGTGGTGACAACAGAACCCGCGGAGCCTAGACTTGTCCACGAATAGGTCGACAGCTTGGGGGCTCGCATGTCGATTATTCGTCTCTTGATTACTGTTGTCGCCGTTGCACTGCTCTGGGGGTGCGGCGCAAACAACAATTCGATCTTCCGCACGACCGATGCGGATGACAACGACATCATCTTGGTCGACGCCAAGCAGCGCGGCATTCTGACGCAGACCGTCCGGATGCGGGAAGACGATGGTTTTCGTCAGCAACGCATCATTGCTTGTGCCGAACCCAGCCCGGATGTCTTCTCCGTCCTGAGCGCGGCTTTGACGACCAGCGCGACAATCGACCTTTCAAGCGGCGATAGTGCCGCTGGTGAATTGGCGACGGCGATCAGTGAAGCCGGAGGAAGCATTGGGCTTCGCACTCAGACTATTCAAGTGCTTCGCGACATGATGTTTCGGCTATGCGAACGCTACTACAACAACGCCATTACGGGAGACGAGTTCGAACAACAAGCTGCTCGAGACCAACGGTTGATCGCTTCTGTTCTCGCCATCGAACAGCTCACGGGTGCCGTCGTCCCCGCCCCCGTCACCGTTTTTGCCGCAGCTGAAGTCGACACCGGCGAAAGCCTCGTTGCCGCACAAAAGCTGCTTGATGAAGAGCGAGCAAAACTCGCTGAACTCGAAGCAACCGCATCCAAAAGCAGGGAAGCTGCCGATGCAGCAAAGAACAGCTATGAGACCAAGCTGAAGGCCAGAGAAGAAGGCGACACCACGATCTCAGACAGCGATCTCGAGGCGCTCAAGAACCAGGCAGACACCACGGAGAATACCGCCGTTGATGACCGCAAGAGGGCCGAGGAAGCACAGGCTAACGTCGCGGCGCTAGAAGCGCGTCGTGACGCGGCTAGGGTCACAGCAGCAACGGGGAGCGCTGCCGGTCAGACTGGTGAAGTCGTCTACCAAAGCACGCTTGACCAGCACACAGCCGACGCCATCAGCGATGCTGTGGTCAACATCGTGGCGCTGGTGTTCGAGGACGACGAAGTCGCGAGGTCATGCATCAAGAAACTCAACGAACTCGAAGATGCAAGGGATCTTAACCAGTTCTGCCAAACCTATCTGAATGAAAAGAGAAAACTGGATGAAGCATTGAGGCTGGAGTTTACCGGCGCCGTCATGTCGACCGAGGACGTCGAGTCGATGCGCGGAGAGTACGGATCACTCCTTAACACCTTGTTCTTGGCCAACCCTGCCCGCGTCCAGCAACTGTTTAGCGAGTGGCTTGCGCGCGAAGGCCTTTCGCCCACTCCAATAAGTATTTTCGTCAATTCTGCCTCGGGCGAGGAAAAGAAGTCGGCATACCTTTATGTTTCACAACGTCTCCAGGGAGCTTGAATACGATGCCAAACAACTCTGAAGACAAAAGCTCAAAGAGTGGATCTTTCGAGTCGGGTGCGATTGGAGAGAACGTTCACGACTTTGGTCCCATGGACAATCAAGCGACTGAGGACTTCATAAAAACATTCATCTTTGATGAGAACATTGACGGCATTCTCTTGGTGCGCCCTCAAACAAACGCATGGCTGATCAAAGTTCGACCCAAATGAGTAGCTGAACTGTCGCGTGCCACCGAGCGGCTCTTCGACGTCAAGACGTCCGCTCAGTATGTCAAAAAAGGAACACCCCTGGGCAGAACGCACAGATGAGTAGATCACCCCGCCCCCGGCAGGCCCTTCGTCGTCGAGTATTCGAAGTGCAGTTCCTCGTCGGGATAGACCAGCGGGCGGATGGCGTGCGCCGCCATGGCGGCTTCGGAGAAGCCTGAGAGGATCAGCTTCAGCTTGCCCTGATAGGTCACGATATCGCCGATGGCGTAGATGCCGGGCTCGCTGGTCGCCGACGTCGCGGGGTCGGTGGTGATCAGATTGCGGTCGAGGTTGAGGCCCCAACCGGCGATTGGGCCGAGTTCCATGCGCAAGCCATAAAACGGCAGCAGCACGTCGGCGTCGAGCCGGCGTTCGTTGCCGTCGAGATCGGCGACGATGACCGCGTCGAGCTTGCCCTCCGATCCGTCGAGGCCATGGAGCTGATAGGGCACGACCATCTCGATCGCGCCGTCCTCGGCCAGCTTGTTCATGCGGTTCACGCTCTCGGGCGCGGCGCGGAACTTGGCGCGCCGGTGGACGACCATCAGCTTGTCGGCGACCTCGGCCAGCGACAGCACCCAGTCGACCGCTGAATCGCCGCCGCCGGCGATGACGACCTTCTTGCCGCGATAGGTCTCGCGCCGGGTGACGTAGTAGGCGACGGCGCCGGAATCCTCGTAGGCCTCGATGCCTTCCATCGGCGGCCGGTTGGGACCGAACGAGCCGCAGCCCGCGGCGATGACGACCGCGCGGCAGGTGATGACGGCGCCCTTCGATGTCTCGACCCGCCAGTCGTCGCCGTCGCGGGCCAGGGACACGACCTGCTGGTCCAAATGATAGACCGGGTCGAACGGCGCGGCCTGTTCGGCGAGCTTGTCGACGAGGTCCTGGGCCATGATCTCCGGGTAGCCCGGGATGTCATAGATCGGTTTTTCCGGATAAAGCGCCGTGCATTGGCCGCCGACCGCCTCCAGCGTGTCGACGACATGACAGCGCATGTCCAGCATGCCCGCCTCGAAGATCTGGAACAGCCCGACCGGACCGGCGCCGACCACCACAATGTCGGTCTTGAACGCTTCGCTCATAACAAACCCTGCCTGTTCGGCCTTGACATAACGAAGCCGCCGCCGGCTTGGCAAACCCTTTCCTATTGGGGGGCGGTGGGGCTACAAAGCGCCATGAGTGCCTCGCCAAGCCCGGCGGCTACCCGCGACATGATGCTGGCCGCCGAATCCATGACCCACACCCTGGCCGGTCAGATCGCCGGCCTCGCCAAGCCGGGCGATCTCATCGCGCTATGGGGTGATTTGGGCAGCGGCAAGACGAGCTTCGCGCGCGGGTTCATCAACGCGTTGACCGGCGAGACCGAGGTGCCGAGCCCCACCTTCAGCCTGGTGCAGACCTATGACGCGCCGGACTTCGTCGTCTGGCATTTCGACCTCTACCGGATCGACCAGCCGCGCGACGTGCTGGAGCTCGGTTTCGACGATGCGTTGGATGACGACGTCGTCCTGGTCGAATGGCCGGATCGGCTTGGCGATCTCTTGCCCGACGACCGTCTCGACCTGCGTTTCCGCATGGTCGCCGCGGGCGGACGGTTCGTGCGCCTGGAAGGTCACGGCAGTTGGGCCGAGCGGCTGAACGATTTGGCGTCATGAACAACCGCGAGGCGCTTATCACGACGTTCCTGGAACGGCACGGCTGGGCAGATGCCGAACGAGGCGTGCTGGCGGGCGATGCGTCGTTCCGCCGCTACGACCGGCTTCGCCGCGACGGCGAGACCATGGTGCTGATGGATGCGCCGCCGCCGCACGAGGATGTCCGCCCGTTCGACCAGATCGCCCGGCACCTGCGACACCTGGGCCTGGGCGCGCCCGCGATCGTCGCAGCCGACGCGCCAGCCGGCCTGCTGCTGATCGAGGATCTGGGCGACGACCTCTTCAGCCGGGTGCTGCGCGACGGTGCGGTCGACGAGCGGGAATTGTATGAAGCCGCCATCGACGTTCTGGTCGCCCTGCACCGGGCCGGCGCCAAGGTCGATCTGCCGGCCTATGACGATACGGTCATGCTGGACCGCGCCGTCCTGCTGCTCGACTGGTTCATGCCCCTGGCCGGCCTCGACGTTCCCGACGCGGCGCGCGCCGATTACATCGAGGCTTGGCAAACCGTTCTGCCGCTGGCGCATGACGGGCCGGACACGGTCATCCTGCGCGACTATCACGCCGACAACCTGATCTGGCTGCCGGACCGGAACGACATCCACAAGGTCGGTCTGCTGGACTTTCAGGACGCCATGATCGGGCCGGCGGCCTATGACATCGTCTCGCTTCTGGAAGACGCCCGGCGCGACGTGGCGCACGAGACCGTCGCGGCCGCCAAGGCGCGTTATCTCGCGGCCTTTCCCGACCTCACGCCGGCGGCGTTCGAAACCAACTATGCCGTCTGCGGCGCGCAACGCAACTGCCGCATCATCGGTGTCTTCTGCCGCCTTTTGACCCGCGACGGCAAGCCCGGCTACCAGGATTGGATGGACCGCGTGTGGCGTCACCTGTCGCGCGATCTCGAGCATCCGGCCAACGCGCCGCTCGCCGCCTGGTTCGACCGCTGGGTGCCGCGGGACAAACGGACGCGGGCCGCATGATAACGGTCAAACGCGCGATGGTCCTGGCGGCAGGGCGCGGCGTGCGCCTGAAACCCGTGACCGATACGACACCCAAGCCGCTGGTCGAGGTCGCCGGGCGAACCCTGCTCGACCGCGCCCTCGATCGCTTCGCAGCGATGGAACTGGTGGTCGTCAACGCCCATCACCTGGCCGGTCAGGTGGCGGCAAGCCTGCAGCGACGGGCGCAACCGCCGAGCAGGTTGTCGCGTGAAACCGAACTGTTGGACACCGGCTTGGGTGTCAAGAACGCGCTTGGCCATTTGGGGCCGTGGCCCTTCTTTATCTCCAGCAGCGACATTCTGATGACCGAAGGCCCGGGCGGTGACCCGCTGCAACGCCTGGCCGCCGCCTGGGATGATGACGCCATGGACGCGCTCTTGCTGGTGCAGCCGCGCGCCAAGGCCGGCGGTTTCGTCGCGCCCGGCGATTTCAATCTCGACCCCGAAGGCCGGCCAAGCCGCCGCGGCGATGCGCCTGCCGCCGACTACGTCTACACCAGTACGCAGTTGGTGCATCCGCGTCTCTTCGCCGACAGTCCCGACGCACCGTTTTCGTTCAATCTTCTTTGGGACAAGGCGATCGCCACCCGCCGCCTCTTCGCCATCGTGCACGATGGCGGCTGGTTCACTGTTGATACGCCGGAGAACCTGACCGCCGCGCCAGACTGGCTCGCACGCCATGGCGGCTAAGCTCTTCACGATCGCGCCGGGCACGTCGTTCGTCGATGCGCTCGCAGCCGGTCTCTTGGAGCGGCACCGCGATCAGCCCGAACGGCTCGGCGAGACGCTGATCCTGGTGCCGACGCGTCGCGCCAGCCGCGCGTTACAGGAAGCCTTTGTGCGCCAAAGCGACGGAGCCGCGCTGATCTTGCCCGCCATGCAGCCGCTCGGTGATGTCGACGAAGACGACCTGATCGCCGACCTGCTGGAGATGGGCGAAGACGTCATCGACCTGCCGCCGGCCATTCCCATCCTGCAACGCCAGCTCTTGCTGACCTCCCTGGTGCGCCAGGCCGGCACCCAGGTCGGTGCCGGCAACGACGAACAGGCCGCGCGTCTGGCCCGCGATCTCGCCCATTTGCTCGACGAAGTTGAGACGGCGGAGCTCGACTTCGATGCACTCGACGGCCTCGTCGAGGGCGATCTGGCGCGCCACTGGCAGACGACGCTCGCTTTCCTGCGCATCATCACCGAACAATGGCCGCGGATTCTGCAGGAACGTGGTCTTGTCGATCCGGCGCAACGGCGCAGCGCCCTGATCGACGCGTTGGCCGCGCGCTGGACGCAGCAGCCGCCGGCGACACCGGTGATCGCCGCGGGCTCGACCGGCACCATACCGGCAACGGCACGTCTGATGGCAACCATCTTGGATCTACCCGAAGGCGCGGTGATCCTGCCCGGCCTCGACCGGCATCTTGCCGAGGACACCTGGGACGCCATCGACGACACCCATCCGCAGGCCGCGATCAAGGCGCTGCTCGGTCAACTCGACACGTCCCCCGCGGACGTCGCCGATTGGCCCTACCCCGATACGGCCGGGGTACCGCGCGGCGATGCGGGCCGTCAGGTCTTGCTGTCGGATGCCATGCTGCCGGCGGTGGCGACGACCGCGTGGCAGCGCCTGGACCCCGCCGCTGACAGCGTGTTTGACGGCCTGAACCTGATCGTCTGCGCGCACCAGCGCGAGGAGGCGCAGGTCGCCGCGCTCATCATGCGCCACGCCCTGCTGACGCCGGCCAAGACCGCCGCGCTGGTCACGCGCGATCGTGGCGTGGCACGCCGTGTGGCGGCGGAGCTGAAGCGCTGGGGGATCGAGGTCGACGATTCCGCCGGCATGCCGCTCGCCGAAAGCGTGCCCGGCACCTTCCTGCGCCTGATCGCCGAGGTCGCGGTCGAACGCGCCGCGCCGATACCGCTGTTGGCGCTCTTGAAACACCCGCTTGCCGCACTCGGCCGCGAGCCCGCGCACCTGCGCACCCAGATCCGCCAGATCGAACGGCTGGCCCTGCGCGGCCCGCGGCCGGGCTCCGGCTTGTCCGGACTGCGCGACGCGCTGACCCGCCGGCCGGTCGATGCCGACCTCGTCGCCCTGATCGACGACATGGCGGAAGCCTTCACGCCGCTCGAGGCCGCGCTCGCCAACCGCCGGGGTTCGCTGCGCGACATGGTCAAGGCCCACATCGCCTGCGCCGAGCGTCTGGCGACACGCGACAACGAGACCGGCGCTGCGGTGTTGTGGTCGGGCGACGCCGGTGAGGCAGCCCACCGGTTCGTCCAGGAACTGCTGGATCAGGCGGACATTCTGACCGGGGCCGAGGGCAACACCTATGCCGGCCTCTTCACCACCTTGATGCAGGGCCATGTGGTCCGGCCCCGCTTCGGGCGTCACCCCCGGCTATACATCTGGGGGCCGCTCGAGGCGCGCATGCAGCACGCCGACCTCGTCCTGATCGGCGGATTGAGCGAAGGCAGCTGGCCGCCCGAGGTTCCGGCCGATCCCTGGATGAGCCGGCCGATGCGCGCGGCCTTCGGCCTGCCGTCTCAGGAACGGCGGATCGGACAGGCGGCGCACGACTTTGCCCAGGCCGCGGCCGGCGCCGAGGTCGTGATGCTGCGTTCCGACAAGGTCGCCGGCTCGCCCGCGGTTCCCGCGCGCTGGTTGATGCGTCTGGAGACCCTGTTGGACGCCTGGGGCAAACGCCACCTGCTGGATCACGACGCCGGCCTGTGGCGCGCCCGCGCCGCGCTGATCGACCGTCCCGCCCTGATCGAACCCGCCAAGCCGCCGCAGCCGGCGCCGCCGGTCGCCGACCGGCCACGCCGCCTTTCCGTCACCCAAGTCGATACCTGGCTGCGCGATCCATATGCGATCTACGCCCGGTTCGTGCTGGGACTGAAGGCGCTCGACCCGCTGGACGAGGACCCGGCCGCCGCCGAGCGCGGCACCTTCGTCCACGAGGCGCTCGACCGCTTCGTCAAGACCTGGCCGGACACCCTGCCCGACGACGCGCTCGAGCAATTGTTGGCGATCGGCCGCGACGTGCTCGGCCCGACGCTCAGCCAACCGGCGGTCGCCGGATTCTGGTGGCCGCGGTTCGAACGGGCCGCCGCCTGGTTCATCGAACGCGAACACGAACGCCGCCACGAGCTCACCGCCATCGTGACGGAGTCGAAAGCGGAACTCAGTCTCGACGCGCCAGCCGGCCCGTTCACCCTCTCCGCCAAGGCCGACCGCCTGGAGCGGCGCGCCGACGGCACGGTCGGCGTCATCGACTACAAGACCGGCACCGCGCCCAGCACGACGTTACTCAAGGCGGGCGGCGCGCCGCAACTGCCGCTGGAGGCGGCGATGATCCGCGAGGGCGCGTTCGACGCGCTGCCGGAACGCACCATCGCCGCGCTTGAACACTGGCAGCTCCAGGGCGGCGACCCGCCGGGTCAGATCAAGCGGCTCGCCGGCTCCGACGCCGACGACCTGGCGGCGGAGTCCCTGGCCAACCTGAGCGACCTCGTGGCGGCCTTCGACCGGGCAGAGACCGCCTATCTCGATCACCCCGACGGCGCCGACGCCAGGGCCTATGACGACTATCTGCTGGTCGCGCGCACGGACGAACATCGCTTGGGCGCTGAATCGGCGCTGCCCGATTTGGAGGTCGCGCCACCGACGCGCGAGGGTGTTTCGCTGATGCCGGCCGACGACGTGCAGAGGCTCTTGTCGGACCCCGAAACATCCGTCTGGGTGGCGGCCTCGGCGGGCACCGGCAAGACCAAGGTGCTGACCGATCGCGTGCTGCGGCTGTTGCTGAAGGGCGTCGCGGCCGACCGCATCCTCTGTCTGACGTTCACCCGCGCGGCGGCGGCGGAAATGGCCGTGCGCATCCAGCGTTCCCTTGGCGCCTGGGCTATGCTTAACGAGCCCGACCTCGCGACCGCGCTCGAAGGCCTGACCGGCCGGCCGCCGGATGAGGAAACTCTGATCCGCGCGCGCACCCTGTTTGCCGCGACGCTCGACACGCCGGGCGGCCTTCAGATCGCCACCATCCACGCCTTCTGCCAGTCGCTCCTGGGCCGGTTCCCGTTGGAGGCGCGCGTCGCGCCGCACTTCGACCTGGCCGATGAACGCACGGCGGCGGAACTGCTGCGCGATGCCCGCGACCGCGTGTTGTCGTCGGTCGCCCGAGGCGGCGGCGATGCGTTGACCGACGCGCTCGCCGTTGTCGCCGCCAATGCCGCCGAAGGCACGTTCGATTCGATCATCCAAGAGATCTGCGGCGGCGCCGGACGCTTCGATGCGAACCTTGCGCGCCATGGCGGTCTCGACGGCACGCTGGATGCGGTCGCCAATGCGTTGGGGATCGCGCGCGGTGTCAATGCAGAGCATGTCCTGCGCCAAGCCGCGACCTCGGGCGCGCTCGACGAGCCCGGCCTGCGTCAAGCGGTCGCTGCCATGGAAGGCGGCAAGACCACGGACAAGAAAGCGGCGGCGTCGATCGATACGTGGCTGGCGGGCGATGATGACGCCCGCGTTGCCGGGTTCGCCGACTATTGCCTTGCCTTTCTGACCAAGGAAGGGTCGCCCCGCGCCAACCTGCCGACCAAGGACGTCGCCGCAGCCTTACCGGCAGCCGCCAGGGCGTTCGCGAACGAGCAGGCACGGCTGATCGGCATTACGGATACGCTCAAGGCCGTGCACGTCTTCGAACGCACCGCCGCTGTCCTGAGGCTGGGCCACGCCGTGCTGCAACGGTTCCGCGACAACAAGACACGCCGCGCCCTGCTTGACTATGACGATCTGATCAACCAGACGAACGCGTTGTTGGCCCAGCCGGACATCACGCCGTGGGTGCTCTACAAACTCGACGGCGGTATCGATCACGTGATGGTCGACGAAGCCCAGGACACCAGCCCGGCGCAGTGGCAGATCGTCATCGAACTGGTGCGCGAGTTCTTCGAGGGCGAGACATGGGACGACGACATTCGGACCCTGTTCGTCGTCGGCGACGAGAAACAATCGATCTTCAGTTTCCAGGGAGCGGACCTCGACGCCCTGCGCAACGTGCACGACCGGCTGGAGGCGCTGGCCACGGGCGAACAGGGCCGCTGGCGCGAAGACGATCTGAACCGTTCTTTCCGTTCGGTGTCGGCCGTGTTGACCGTGGTCGACAAGGTCTTCGAACAGACGAACGCGCGCGCCGGCGTTGTCGACGATGGCGCCATGCTGGAGCACCTGGTGCAGCGCGCCGGCCATGGCGGCCTGGTCGAGCTGTGGCCGGTGGTCGGGGATCTCGACGACGAGGCGCCCGATCCCTGGCAGGCACCGCTCGGCTATCACGAGCCGGAAGACCGCAGCACGCGGCTTGCGCGCGAAATCGCCGCGACGATCTATAGTTGGATCGAACGCGACGAGTTGCTGGTTTCCAAGGGCAGGCCGATCACGGCCGGCGACATCATGGTGCTGGTGCCGCGACGCACGCGTTTTGTCCACGCGCTCGTGCGCGAGCTCAAACAGAAGAACGTGGCGGTCGCCGGTGTCGACCGCATGGACCTGACCGGCCAGATCGCCGTGCGCGATCTGATGATGCTGGGTTACGCCTGCCTTATGCCCGAGGACGATCTGGCCCTGGCCGCCGTGCTCAAAGGTCCGCTGGCGGATTTCGACGACGACCTGCTCTATGACCTCGCCCGCAACCGGCAGGGCTGGACGCGCGACGGGCGCGGCGACGAACCGCTCGAAAGCCTGTGGTCGGCCTTGCGAAAGCGCGCGAACGACGATCCCGCGTTTCGCGCCGCCCATGATTGGTTCGCGAGCCAACTGGCTCAGGCCGACTTCGAGCGGCCGTTCGAGTTCTATAGCCGCATCCTGTCGCAGACCTGTCCGGCACCACGTGGCGACATGGTGGGACCACGGCTGAGCGGGCGCGAGGCGATGTTGCGCCGCCTTGGCATCGAAGCCGAGGACCCGCTCGACGAGTTTCTCGCCGCGAGCCTGGACTATGAGCGCGAGCATGCGGCGTCACTGCAAGGTTTCCTCGCCTGGCTCGAGGCCGGCAGCGCGGAAATCAAGCGCGAGATGGAAGCCCGTCACGACATGGTGCGCATCATGACCGTGCACGGCGCCAAGGGTCTGCAGGCGCCGATCGTCTTTCTGGTCGACGACATGGCGACCCGGCCGCCACGCACCGACAACCTCGTCTGGCTCGACGGCGGTCAGCTGCCGATCTGGCCCGGCAGCGCGGGCAAGCGCGACCGCGTGTCCGATGAGGCCATCGAGGATCGCAACGCGCGCCAGGACGAGGAGCGCCGCCGGCTTCTCTACGTCGCTCTGACGCGCGCCGAAGACCGGCTTTATGTCACAGCGGCCTCCAGCACCGGCGAGAGCAAGGCCGAAAGTTGGCACGGCATGGTCGAGGCAGGCATGGCGGAGATCGCCGAGCCCTTCGACTTCGAAGCCGCCAGCGATCCCGCATGGAAAGGGCAGGCGCTGCGTTATCAGACCCCGCAGGCAGCAGTCGCGGCGGCGAAACCAAGCAAGACAGACGACGGTGACATCGCCGCGAAACTGGAAGCCGAGCTCCTTGAGATCCCCCCGGTCGAACGGGACACGGAGCGTCCGGTCAATCCGTCGCGCCTGGGCGGCAACGACCGCGCTCCGGATTCGCCGTTGGGCAAGTCCGGTGGCAAGGCCGCGGCACGCGGCCGCGTCATCCATCGCCTGCTGGAACGCCTGCCGGATGTTCCACCGGACGGGCGCGCGATTGCCGGTCAACGCCTGCTCGACCACGTGGCGCATGATTGGCCGGCGGCAGACAAAGCCGAGGCGCTCGTCTCGGTCATGGCGATCCTGGACGATCCTGCGTTCGGCGCCCTTTTCGGACCCGGCAGCCGGGCCGAGGTGCCGATCATCGGGCGGGTCGGCGAGTTGGTTATCGCGGGTCAGGTGGACCGCCTGATCGTCGGTGACGGCATGGTTGATATTGTCGACTACAAAACCAACCGTACGCCGCCAGAGGAAGCACGAGCGGCGCCCGAGGCCTATTTGCGCCAAATGGCCGCTTATCGGGCCGTTTTGCGCCAGATTTACCCGGATTTTGTGGTGAATTGCCTGCTTTTGTGGACGGCCGGACCGGTTATGCAGACGCTTCCACAAGACCTTCTGGATGCATATGCGCCATGACCGCGGCGCGGGGATGTGCCGGTTGACGCACCCCCATCCGGTTCCTAGATTCTGGTCTCAGCGAGCGCCCTGAAGAGGCGAACCGCCGCATTGAACAGGAGATTTGCCGACTATGACCCAACACGTCACCGACGACTCCTTCGAGACCGATGTCTTGAAGTCCGAAGGGCCGGTTCTGGTCGATTTCTGGGCCGAATGGTGTGGACCGTGCAAGCAGATCGCCCCGGCGTTGGAGGATCTATCCAACGAAATGGGCGACCGCGTTCGCGTGGTCAAAGTCAACATTGACGAAAACCCGATGACCCCCTCGAAGTACGGTGTCCGCGGCATCCCAACAATGATGCTGTTCAAGGACGGCGAGGTCAGCGCCATGAAAGTCGGCGCCATGCCGAAGAGCAAGATCTTCGAATGGGTCGAACAGTCGATCTAAACGACAGCACGACACAAGCGACAACCGCAACCAAGGACGGCCCCGTCATGACTGATAATCGGCGGGGCTGTTTCGTTGCGCGTTGGGTGCCGGCATGACAGACGGCGGTCACACCGGCGGCGCTGACGAGGTCGCGGCGTTTCTGGAGCATTATCCGGAAACCCGCTGGGTCGATGCGATCATCCCCGACCTCTGCGCCATTCCGCGCGGCAAGCGGCTCGACGTCTCCGGCCTGAAGAAGGTCTTCGAGACGGGCATGGGACTGCCCGGCTCGACCTATGTCATGAACATCCTGGGCGAGAACGTCGACAGCACGGGGCTCGGACCGCCGGACGGCGATCCCGACTACCCATGTTTCGGCGTGCCCGGCACGCTGGCACCGGTGCCGTGGGTCGGGCCGGAGCAGGCCCAGGTGCTGATGACCATGAAGAACGATGCCGGCGAGCCCTATTGGCTCGATCCGCGCGTCATCGCCGGGCGCATGGTCGATCGGATTGCCGCGCTGGGCTACACACCCGTCGTCGCGATCGAGTTGGAGTTCTACCTGATCGATCCGGAGACCGACGAGCTCGGCCGCCCCAAGCTGGCGCGCTCACCCTTAACCGGCAAGCGCCCGCGCGAGACCCAGGTCTATCTGATGGACGAGCTCGACGCGTTCGCGCCGGTCCTGAACGACATCATCGATACCTGCCGCCAGCAGAACGTGCCGGCCGATGTCGCGACCATCGAATACGCGCCCGGCCAGTTCGAGATCAATCTGAACCACGTATCCGATCCGGTCGTCGCGTGCGATCACGCGTTCCTGATGAAACGCGCGGTCAAGGGTGTGGCCGCGCGTCATGGCCTGGTCGCGACCTTCATGGCGCGGCCGTTCCGCAAGACCTCGACCAATGGCACGCACATTCATCTGAGCCTGTTGGACGGCGACGGCAGAAACGTCTTCGATGACGGCGGCAAGGACGGCAGCGATCTGTTGCGCCACGCCATCGGCGGCCTTGCCGAGACCATGGCCGAGGCCATGCCGATCTGGGCGCCGAACGCCAACTCCTATCGGCGCATCAGCCCGGTCGGCTGGGTGCCGCTGGCGCCGACCTGGGGCTACAACAACCGCTCCGTGGCGATCCGCGTGCCGAGCGGTGAGCCGACGTCACGGCGTTTGGAGCACCGCCCCGCCGGCGCCGACGCCAATCCCTATCTGGTCATGGCGGCGACACTGGCCGGCGTGCACCACGGCCTCACGAACAAGGTCGATCCCGGCAAGCCGATCGTCGGCGATGCCGCCCAGCAGGTGCCACCCAGCCTGCCGGCGATCTGGGTCGACGCGCTGCGCGCCTTCGACGACGCCAAGATCCTTCCGGATTACTTCGGTGCCGAATACTGGGATATCTACAGCAAGATCCGCTGGTCGGAGTTCCACGAGTTCAACGACCACATCTCCGCGCTCGAATACGACCGCTTCCTGCGCCTGGTTTGACTGCTGTTTGGCATAGTCGGTTTTCGGTCGGAAGTGCCCAGCACTGACTGTGGCCAACGAATAGAGCTGGCCATGATTGGCCTTCGTGTTTATGTGTGCATAGTATTGTTTGTTCTAGACCAATAGTGTTCAACTAATGGTTGCCATTCTTGTAAGAGGGGCTAAGACTGTAGTTGCTCAAAAGTCCTCTACTGTAGGTGTAGCAGAGCCAATATCCTGAATGCCTATGCGCTCGGCAATCACAGCTAGACTGGATCACTAGGTTGGCCAGCCGGAAACACGACCTTCTATTCTGCGACAAAGACCTAAGTATGCTCATCCGCAGCTACGAACCTGCCATTCGGAGCGAAGTTGACGGATGGGAGCGAAATCGAGTCTTGTCTTCTAGTGAACCTGACTTGATCGCTTACTTGGTAGACAAGTACACGCTTGATCCTCCTCGGCTGCACCGGGACCAAATACACATCGAGGATGAAGGGGAGCGGAAGATCGACGTAAGTGGTCGATTCGACTACGGTGCAGCTTACGGAGATGGCGGGCCACATTTCGTGCCCGGATCTTACGTTACCGTCGCCGTTCCTTTTGAAGGCGACCCAGACTTATTCGAGTTTCGAGCCTCAACATACACCCTCAATCCACCTCGCGGTCGAATCTCCGCTCCACATTTGCTTATCTCGTTTTCCGACGTGAAGCTTGAACCTGAACGCTTAACTCAAGAGATTGACCGCAATCTAGACAGCATTGAACAGCATCTAGGATGGATCACTAGCGACTGTGAACAGTGGAACAGTCGTGTCGAGAACATCGCTCGTCAGTGCTTAGACACTCGCAAGGGTCGCCTTCTAGAACAAGCTGACATGGTTAGCGCCCTTGGAATCCCGATTAGGAAACGGGCCGATAGTCCCGGTAGCGTGTCGATTCCCGTTAGTCGAAAAAAACGTCCAATCGAACTACCAAGTGTACCAACTGAAGCGTTCAAGCCCGAGCCTGCGCTTCCCAATGAAGACTACGATTTCATTCTCGATGTCATCGACCGATTGGCTCTTTCAATTGAACGAAGCCCAAGCACGTTCGTTCACATGAACGAAGAACAGATCCGCGACTTCATACTCGTAAGCCTAAATGGCCACTACGAAGGAGATGCCACCGGAGAAACGTTCAATTCTGAAGGAAAAACTGACATTCTGATTCGGGCAAATGGCAAAAACGCATTCATCGCAGAGTGCAAGATTTGGCAAGGGCCGCGAGCATTCCATTCAGCAATTGATCAAGTGCTCGGATACCTAACCTGGAGGGACACCAAGGCGGCAGTGGTGGTGTTCAGCAAGAACGCAGATTTCACCAATGTACTGACGAGCATCGCGTCAACCGTTCCTGAACACACGCATTTCAAGCAAGAACTTCGCAGGATTAGCGATACGCACGTTCGTTACTTGTTTCGCCAGAAAGCGGACCCGGCCAGAGATCTATACTTAGCAGTACAGGTCTTCAACATACCGCGACCAAGCGCCAGTTAGGACGTCTAACTGCTTCGACGACACTAACGCCCGGCCATTCAATCTCAGCAGCGAGTGCTGGGACATCTACAGCAAGAGCCGCTGGTCGGAGTTCCACGAGTTCAACGACCACATCTCCGCGCTCGAATACGACCGCTTCCTGCGATTGGTGTGAATCTGCTCTAGCGTGTCGCAATCGCGACGCCGGAGCCGATCAGCACCGTGCCCGTCACCTGCTGCAGGCGCCGCATGGCCTTTGCCGACGCCATGAAGCGGCGCGCCCGGTCGACCAGCAGGACCGCGGCGCCATAGATCAGGTAAGAAACCCCGGCGACCACCGCGGCCAGGACGACGAAATCGCCGGCGCCGACTTGAGTGATGTCAATGAAGGTCGGCAAGAGCGCGCCGAAGAACAGGATGGCCTTCGGGTTGCCCAGCGTGGCCAGCATGCCCATCGCCAGGTCGCGCCACAGGACGCCGCGTGTTTGCGTACCCACCGCATAGGCGCCTTCCTTGCCAATGATGGCGCGGTAGCCGCGCCAAATCAGGTAAGCGGCGCCGGCATACTTCACGACCTCGAACAGCGGTCCCATGGTCGCCGCGATCGCCAGCAGGCCGACGAAGGCAATGCCGAGGAAAACGATGTCGGCCAAGGCAAGGCCGGTGATGACCGCAACGCCCGCCTTGGGGCCGCCACCCAGCGTGCGCGAGACGACAATCGCCAGCCCCGGGCCGGGCAAGAGCGTCCACAAGAACATGCTGACGGCAAAGATGACGAGGTCGTCAAAGTGCATAGCGCCGTGTCTCCGTTAGGACCGTCATGCCGATCGCAGGCAAGTTTGTCCATAGGAAAGGGTCTGTTACGGTGTTGCGGATGATCGCGGCGGTCGGATCAAATAGCGGACACCGGAACCGACCGCGAGACTGGCGCGCGCTGGGCCGCCAGGTGGAGGCTTGGGGCGATGGGGTCAGATCCGGGTATCGATATCGCGTGGTTCGTGGCGCTTTTCGCCGCCATCCCGGTCGTGACGGCAATCGTGTTGCAGTGGCTCAGTCAACACTCGCCGCTCACCCCGGCACTGGCGTCCTACAGAGGCGTGGTCGCACCGTTCTTTGTCTCGGTCGCGCTCTTGTTTGGCCTGTTCGCCACGTTCCTGGCGGCCGAGATCTGGGAACGGGTCAACGACAGCAGCCACAGCCTGGAGCACGAAATCGGTGCCATAAGGACCATTAGTCAAATCGCCGACGCGCTCGGCGAGCCGGGCTACCCCATCGCCAACGCCGTGGCCGAATACACCTCGGTCGTCATCGACGAAGAACAGAACATTACGTCGGGCATCCGATCGGCGGCCGCGGAGGCCGCGCTGCGCAAACTGATGCAGGGCATTCTCGCGCTCGAGGGTGCCGAGCCACAGCATGACGCGGCCTTGAACGCGCTGTTGACGTCGTTCCGCGATCTGCGTCAAGCCAGGGCGACACGTATCCACATCGCGGCGACCCACAGCGATCCCTACAAGTGGATTACGGTGATTGTCCTGGGCATCGTGACCCAGATCGCGCTCGTCTTTTGTCACGTCGACAACCGCAAGGCCCAGGCGGCCGCGCTTGCCATTTTCACGTTGGGCTTTGTCGTGACCCTGATTGCGCTCGGCATCCACGAACGCCCGCTGACCGATCCGCAGCTCACCGAAATGAGTTTCCTCTATCACGGGGGTACAACGAACCAGTCACCCTGACGCCGCCATCATGATGGCGAGGTCGAGACCTCCTTCGCTTCGTCGGCCGCCAGAACCCTGCCGGCGAGATAGAGCGATCCGCAAAGCAGGATGCGCGAGGGACCGTCTTGAGCGAGGTCCCTGATCGCGTCCTCGATACCGGTGCCGATACGGGCGTCGATCCCGACATAGTTCAAGATGTCGGCCGCCTCTTCGCCGGGCAGCGTGTTCTTTTCGCCGGGTATGGAGAGGCAGACGGCACGGCGCACGAAGGGCGCCAGAGGCCGCGCGAAACCGGCGGGGTCCTTGGTGATCATCATGCCGACGACAAGATCCAGCGGACGGTCGCCCCAGTGCCGGCAAACATCCGCCAGCGCCTGGCCGGCGGACGGATTATGGCCGCCGTCGAGCCACAGCTCGACACCGGGTCCGGCAAGCGTCGCCAGATACCCGCCCGGAAGCTGTTGCAGGCGGGCCGGCCATTCGACATCGCGCAGACCAATCGCCACGTCGTCCTGACTGACGCTGAAGCCTTTGAGGTGTCGCAGGCACGCGATAGCGGTTGCCCCGTTGTCGACCTGGTGTGTGCCCGGCAACCGGGGAAGCGGCAGGGACCAGGTCGCTGAGGCATCGCGGTAGACGAGCTCGTCTCCATGCGTCTGCACAAAGAAATCGCGGTCGCGGACGATCGTCGGCGACCCAAGGTCGCCTGCCCGATCCTCCATCACCGCGAGCGCGGCAGCCGGCTGTGGACCGATGACCAGCGGCACGCCGGGTTTGATGATGCCGGCTTTCTCCCCGGCGATCGCTTCGATCGTGTCGCCCAGGAAGTGCTGGTGATCCAACCCGATCGGCGTGATCGCGGTCAGCAGCGGTTGATCGATGACGTTCGTCGCATCAAGCCGGCCGCCCAGGCCGGTTTCCAACAGCACGATATCCGCGGGCTCGCGGGAAAACGCGAGAAAGGCGGCGGCCGTCGTGATCTCGAAGAATGTGATGGGCTCGCCGCCGTTTGCCCGTTCGCACTCGTCCAACAGGTCGGCCAGGTCCGGCTCGTCGATGGCCTTGCCATTGATTTCGATACGTTCATGAAAACGGACCAGATGGGGCGAGGTGTAGACGTGGACACGATAACCGGCGGCGATCAGGGCGCGGCGCATATAGGCGATCAGCGAGCCCTTGCCGTTGGTGCCGGCGACGTGAAACACCGGCGGCAGTTTGCGATGCGGGTTGCCGAGTGCGTCGAGCACCCGGTAGAGCCGGTCCAGCGAAAGGTCGATCAGCTTGGGATGGAGCTCAAGCAGCCGATCGAGCAGGACGTCACTGGTCGGCTTGGACACGCGTGCCGGACCCTTCTTCGGGATCGTTGGCGGGACTGGGCAGGGCCGGCGCCGGCTCGCCGCGCCCGGCCATCAGGAGCCGTAGCACGGCCGCCAAACGGTCGCGCATCTCCGCGCGCGGCACGACCATATCCAGCATGCCGTGGTCCAGCAGGTATTCCGCGCGCTGGAAACCTTCCGGCAGGGTTTCGCGGATGGTTTCTTCGATCACGCGCTGTCCGGCAAAGCCGATAATGGCGCCGGGTTCGGAGATCGCGATGTCGCCGATCATGGCGAAAGATGCGGTAACGCCACCCGTCGTCGGGTTGGTCAGCACCGCGATGTACGGCAACCGCGCTTCCTTCAATTCCGAGATGGCGGCGGTCGTGCGCGCCATCTGCATCAGCGACAGAATGCCTTCCTGCATGCGCGCGCCGCCGGATGCGGTGAAAATGATGTACGGGCTTTCCTGCAGGATCGCCAGGCGCGCGCCGGCGACCACCGCCTCGCCGACGGCGGCCCCCATGGAACCGCCCATGAAGTCGAAGTTGAAGACGGCACTGACCGCGTGAATACCGTCAATCTCGCCGTGGGCGACGATAATCGCGTCCTTCTCGCCGGTCTTCGACTGCGCCTCGCGCAGGCGTTCGGAGTAACGCTTGCGGTCGCGAAAACGCAAGGGATCGGCCGCGACCTCGGGCAGTTCGATGCGGGTGTATTCGCCGTTGTCGTAGAGATTGGCGAGGCGCGCCTGGGGCTCGATGCGCATGTGGAATCCGCAATGGGGGCAGACATGCATCGCCGCTTCGAGGTCGCGGTGAAACACCATCTGCTCACACTGCGGGCACTTGTCCCACAGGTTCTCCGGCGTGTCCGCCTTGCGGACGAGATCGCGGATCTTCGGCAGCGACAGGTTCGATAGCCAACTCATGACCGCGCCTCCCGGACGCCCTTGGCCAATGCGCGCGTCAGATCGAGAACGCCGTCGACGCAAGCCTGGGATGGCGACCCGTCCGCCGTAAAGCCGTCCGCCACTTCCTGGCAGAAGGCACTGCCGACCACGGCAGCATCGGCAACACGCGCGACATCAGCGGCATCGTCCGGCGTCTTGATGCCGAACCCGACGGCAACCGGCAGGTCGGTGTGGCGTTTCAGCCGTTCGACAGCCGCCTTGGTATCGGCGGTCGCCGCCCCCGCCGCGCCGGTGATGCCGGCGATGGCGACGTAATAGACGAATCCGGAGGTGTTCATCAGCACCTGGGGCAGACGTTTGTCATCGGTCGTCGGCGTCGCCAGGCGGATCCAGTTGAGACCGGCGTCGAGAGCGGGCAGGCACAGCTCCCCATCCTCTTCCGGCGGCAGATCGACGATGATCAGCGCGTCGACCCCGGCGTCGCGGGCGTCCTTCAGGAACGCTTCGTTGCCGTAGCTGTAGATGGGGTTGTAGTAGCCCATCAAAACGACCGGCGTCGCGTCGTCGCGCTCGCGCAGTTCGCGCACCAGGGCAAGCGTCTTCTTCAGCGTCGTCCCCGCCTTCAGCGAACGCTGGCCCGCGGTCTGGATGGTCGGGCCGTCAGCCATGGGATCGGTGAACGGCATGCCGAACTCGATGAAATCGGCGCCGGCCTCGGGCAGGCCCAGCAGGATCTCCCGCGACAGCTCGTAGTTCGGGTCGCCCGCCATGACATAGGTCACCAGGCCGGCGCGTCCCTCCTCGGCCAGCGCGGCGAAACGAGCGTCGATGCGCCCCGCGCCGTTGGCGCTCATAGCTTCACCCCCAGCACATCGGCGACGGCGAAGACGTCCTTGTCGCCGCGCCCGCACATGTTCATGACGATCAGGTGGTCACTGGGCAGGTCCGGCGCGATTTTCATGACATGGGCCAGTGCGTGGGACGGCTCCAGCGCCGGGATGATGCCTTCCAGGCTACAACAGAGCTGAAACGCCTCCAGCGCCTCGTCGTCGGTCGCCGACACGTAATTGACCCGGCCGGCTTCGGCGAGCCAGGCGTGTTCCGGTCCGATGCCCGGATAGTCCAGGCCCGCCGAGATCGAGTGCGGCTCGATGATCTGTCCGTCGTCGTCCTGCAGCAGATAGGTGCGGTTGCCGTGCAGCACGCCGGGCCTGCCGCCGGTGATCGATGCCGCGTGCTCTCCGGTCTCCAGACCGTGACCCGCCGCCTCGACGCCGTAGATCGTGACATCCGTATCATCCAGGAACGGGTGGAACAGGCCCATGGCGTTCGACCCGCCGCCGATGCACGCGACCAGGGTGTCGGGACCGCGTCCTTCGGCCTCGATCATCTGTTCGCGCGTCTCCCGGCCGATGACCGACTGGAAATCGCGCACCAGTTCCGGATAGGGGTGCGGGCCGGCGACCGTGCCGATGATGTAGAACGTCGTCTCCACGTTGGTGACCCAGTCGCGCAGGGCCTCGTTCAGCGCATCCTTCAACGTGTGCGAGCCGGACGTCACCGGAATGACCTCGGCACCCAGCAGTTTCATGCGGAAGACGTTGGGCGCCTGGCGTTCGATGTCCTTGGCGCCCATGTAGACGACGCAAGGCAGGCCCACCTTGGCGCACACCGTCGCGGTGGCGACGCCGTGCTGGCCGGCGCCGGTCTCCGCGATGATGCGCCGCTTGCCCATGCGCTGGGCGAGCAGGATCTGGCCGACCGTGTTGTTGATCTTGTGCGAGCCCGTGTGATTGAGCTCGTCGCGCTTGAAGTAGATCTTGGCGCCGCCCAGATGCTCGGTCAGCCGCTCGGCAAAGTACATGGGGCTCGGACGCCCGACATAGTGCTTGGCCCAGTGATCGAGTTCGGCCTGAAAGCTGGGGTCGTTCTTGGCCTCGTTCCAGGCCTTCTCCAGGTCCAGAATCAGAGGCATCAGCGTTTCGGCCACATAGCGCCCGCCGAACATGCCGAAATGGCCCTGCTCGTCCGGTCCGCTACGGTACGTGTTCACCGGTTCCATCATGTGTCCTTTTTGTTCAGGAGCCAGGAACATGCCGTTTTCCGCCCGCCTCTGCAACGCCAGAACGCCACATATGATCGCTGGCGGCACGCGTGTCCGCCATAAACGCGACAACCCGTTTTTCGCCAGACGTTACGCAGATCGCATCCGACTGCTAATGCTCTGTTTTCAAACGACTTTACGCCTTCAACGCTGTCTTTTCGGCCACAAGTCTCCCCTCCGGTTAAGACTGATCGGAAGAAATTTTCGCGGCCCAGGGAAGAAAACCGCGACCGGCGCGTTGTCATGGCGGGAAGGGAGTTCATCAGAAACGAAAGGATGCATTGAGATGACCAGAACTCGCCAAAAAGACACCGGCAACACAGAAGAGGTCTCGCTGGCACGCCGTACTGCCCTGCGACGCCTCGGACTGGCGCTGGCCGTCGGCTATGCCGCGCCAACCCTCATGACTCTCAGCGAGGCCCGCGCCAGCGGTGGTGGCTCTGGCGGCGGTGGCGGTGGTTCCGGCGGCGGCGGCGGTGGACGCGGCGGCAGTGGCGGCGGTTCCGGCGGCAGTGGTGGCGGCTCGGGCGGCGGCAGCGGTGGCGGCTCCCGAGGCGGATCCAAGGGTGGCAGCCGTGGCGGTTCGCGAGGCGGATCCAAGGGCGGCAGCCGTGGCGGTTCGCGAGGCGCCTCGCGCGGTACCAGCTACGGCCCCTCTCACTGACGTCCAGCGATCCCATGACAGGAGCCCGCCGGCCGGTCCTCAACCCCGGCCGGCGGGCACGTCATGGAACCTGCCAAGAGGGAGATTTGCGTTTTGCAGCACAACCCAGCAGACAGGACGTTCGTTCGGTTCGGTCGCCTCGCGCGGCCTGTTGCCTTTGTCGGCTGCCACCACCTGACCCATGATCTTCCTGATTACTTTCGCGGATGGTCGATCGCACAGGTTTCGGGGCAAGCGGTGCCGGATCCCATCATCACCGTCGCCAGGACGGCACGAGGCTACAGCCTGACCGCGTCGTGGCTGGATGAGCCGCTTCAGCGTCGCGATGAGGTCGACTGTGTTTGCGCCCTCATTGCCGAACTTGTCCGTGCCAGCGTCGACAGCGATCCCGGAAGCCTGTGCCTTCATGCCGCCGCGGCGCGGATTGCCGGGCATCTGGTCGTGTTCCCCAATCGGTACCGAGCCGGCAAGTCGCTGCTTTCCGCATGCCTGGCGGCGCACGGCGCACGCCTTCTCGCCGACGATGTGGTGCCGCTTGGGGCTCAAGACGGCCATGCCCTGGCGTCAGGTATCTTGCCCCGCCTTCGCCTGCCGCTGCCGGACAATCTCGAGCGGCGCACGCGGGCCTTTATCGCGCGCCATCGTGGACCCAGGAACGACCACTACGCCTATCTGGACCTGCCGCCCAGCCGTCTTGCGCCCCGCGGCGAAAGTGCGGCGATCGACGGCATCGTCCTGCTCGATCGACGGGACGGCGGTGCTGCCAGCTTGGAGGCAATCGGACAAAGCGAAGCTCTGCGTCAGATCATTCTACAGAATTTCGCCCGCGAGCCTGACGCCGGGCAGATCCTGGAGCGGCTGCAGCGGATCGTCGGCCAAGCGACGTGCCACCGCTTGACCTATGCTCGCGCCGATGACGCCGCACGGCTGCTCCTCGACATCTTTTCTCAACCCGCCGCGGCGTCAGAGCAGGCACCGACGCCCGCGCAGGCCCGATCGATCGGCACAACCGTTGACGTTGGGGCCGGGCGTGGCAGCTTCGTTCGCCGCGACGGCTTGCGTGAGACCCACATTGACGGCGAACACTATCTGGCGGACGCCCGGAACGGCGCGATCCACCACCTCGATCCGATCGCGACCGCCATCTGGCGGCTTCTGGACGAAGCGACCGGCGAAGACGAGGTCGTCGCGGCCCTTACCGACGCCTTTCCTGGCGTGCCCGGCGAAACCGTAGCCCGCGATGTCGCGGCGCTGCTCGACGACCTTCGCCAACGCGACCTGATCGTTGCCATGGACGAGAACGTCGATGCGCATTGCCGCAGCTTGCGACCTTAGCCGCGTTTTCGCGCCAGAATCTCGACCGGAACGGTGCGCCCTTCGGCAACCGCACGTGAGGAGTTGGCCATCATGACGGCCGCTCCCTCGCCATGGATCAGGGGAACCGAGCGGTGCGGCGGCTTTTCGCCGCGTTCAACAAGCGCCTTGGAACGTGCCCCGAAATCTTTGGATTCGGCGGCCGTGTCACGGACCTGGACGATCAGGAATCCGGCGGCTTCCAGGCCGGACCGGGTCGCCTCCACGCTCGTCAGAAAGTTTGTCTCGGCCGTCTGTGCCCAAGGCAGCGGGTAATCCGGCTCCGGGCCGTCGCCGCGCGCGAACTCCGACAAGACCAGCCGGGCACCTGGTTTCAGGACCCGCGCGAACTCGGCGTAGAGGCCGTCCTTGTCGGCGATGTTCATCGAGACGTTCATGGTGTAGGCGGCATCGAACGTGCCGTCGGCGAACGGCATCGCCAGCGCGTCGCCGACCTCGAACGACACGCGGTCGTCCAAACCGAGCAGCGTTGTGAGCGAGCGCGCGACCTCGCAGAACACCGGCGTCAGATCGACACCCGTTACCCGGCAACCGAACCGGTCGGCCACGTAACGCGCCGGCCCGCCGATACCGCTGCCGACATCCAGGACATGGTCGGAGGCGAGGAGCGACAGCAGGTTGGCGACATCCTCGGTCGCCTCAAGCCCACGACCGTGAAACTGGTCATAGGGCGCAAGTGCGGCGATGGTCGGCCGGTCCGGGTCGGCGCCGTCATCCCGCAATGCCGCCGCCAGCCGGTCGAAGAGATCGCCGCTGGTGTAGTGGCTTGTGACGTCTTTGCTCATGGCGAGAACGTCATACAAATCAATTGCTCCGAAAACCCCAAAAGCTGTTCCTTCGATGAATCCTAGGTACCAGCGCTAATCCGACATAACTCGATATTTTGGTGCATCACGCTCTGGCTAGAATGACCAACAGGCCCCGTGGCACGAGCTCCTTTAACCCAGGAAGTGTTCGATCAGTCGAACAGCCGGCAGCTTTCAGGCGGACCAAGCCAAAGGCTTCTAATCACGCGCCATCTAGACCACGACAGATTTGACGCACCCACTGGACCTTCCGCCAAGCCTAAGCGTAACATTAGTTATTGAACCATCGAGTGTAGTAGGTCTGGCGTGAGTATGAATTTGCGAGAATTACTTGAACGAGTCGCCATTCGATAGCTTTGCTTACACCATTTGAGAGGGGGATCAGATGCGGAATTGGTCTCGAAGCAGATTTTTTGGCCTGATTGCAGCAATAGCGCTGAGCTTCGCAGTTTCTTCTTGTGACGATGACGGATCGGGAGACTCGGGCTCGTCCGACGAAGTGCTACAATTAGATGGTGGCCATGGAACTGGAGGTGGCAGTGGTGATTAGAGTTAGATGAAGTTACCGCTTACATTCGGAAACAGGCTGCTTTTAAGGTTCTTGTTACCGGGGGCTATAGTAGCCACTGGCTTAAGTCCACTTCTACACCTTCTCGCTGGAAGATTAAATGTTCCAGTCGATAGTTTATACTTGTTTCCTGCAACAACATTGATTTCCGGTTGGATACTCTCTCTATTTGATATGCCGATTTACATGATCATGGAAGGCCGCGCTCTTTGGCCTAAGTGGCTGAAAGAACGATGCATGAAAACACAAAGAAAAAAGCTAGATAGATGGATTTCCAAGGCTCGCAATTACGAGAAAAATGGCAATGAAGCTGAAGCAACCGAGATGGAAGTCAAAGCATACCGATATCCTATAGGTAATGGAAAATACAATTCAAACTCCGGCGTTCCTACAGTCGTATTGCCTACTGAACTTGGCAATGTAATCTACGGATATGAAACTTACTCGATGGTCAAGTACGGCGCAGATGGAGTTTTCTTCTGGGAGCGCATTTGGATGGGCTTGGACGCGGACCTCAGAAGGGAAATAGATGAGAGACAAGCAATTTGCGACAGCGCTGTTTACTCAAGCTTCTCCTGCTTTGTTAATACTATTCTTTTCTTGATTTTCTCAATTTTTCTTATGTTGTCATCTATTTTCAGTTTGGATTTGGCGAGCAATCTCACGGCCTGGCAGCGCGCCGTGGAGTTTTTGGTCGTGTCGCTGTTCTTTCTTGTTCTTTGGGGGGTGTTCTATCGAGCTGCAGTCAGCACAAACTTCCAATTCGGAGAACGCTTGAAGGCTATGTTTGATTCTAATCTTGATAAGCTGGCGATAAGCGATGCATTACTTATGGTTAGCAAGCGAACGGGTGCCATATACACGACTACGTCCTTCGATCCTGACAATGTAATGGCAGCGTGGAGATACCTTCGTTGGCACAAATTCCGCCCACCTCAGGCCAAGTCGAACATAAATATTGAACACGCGAAAAAACAAAACAATAAATGAGTTAAGTTCCTATCCGAAAAAAAAACAATGCGGAATGCGTTGGCCATGAATGCGAGTATTCCAATAGTTCAACATTTGGAGCACCAATTCAAGGTTCACGATTCTTCATGGCCTTGTCCAAAATTTCTTTGCTATCGTGTTCAGCTTACAGTCTTCGCACTTTGTCCAGGAAGATTCTGACTTTCTCTGGGTCCTTGACGCCGGGCGCGGACTCGACGCCGCTCGACACGTCGACGCAGCGCGCGCCCGTCAGGTTCACGGCCTCAGCCACATTCTCGGGGTCCAGGCCACCCGCCAGCATCCACGGCCTCCTGAAGCTGCGCCCCGCCATAAGCCGCCAATCGAAGGCGATCGCGTTTCCGCCCGGCAGGGTCGCGCCCTTGGGCGGTTTGGTATCGAACATCAACCATTCGGCCACCGGTTCGTAACCGGCCACGGCCTCCAGGTCGTCGGCCTCGCTGACCTTGATCACCTTCATGATATCGACGCCGAAACGCGTCCGGATATCGGCGGCGCGCTCGGGCGCTTCCTGCCCGTGGAGCTGCACCATCGACAAACCAGCGGCCGCGATGGCGCCTTCCAGCAGCATGTCGTCGGGATCGACAAAGACACCGACCTTGCCGACGGCGCCAGGCACGCGGGCGGCGAGCGCGCGCGCCTCCTCCATGCTCACGAAGCGTGGGCTCTTCTCAAAGAAGTTGAGGCCGACGAAGCGCGCGCGATGGGCGACCGCCGCGTCCAAGGCTTCGGCACTCGTGATGCCGCAGATCTTTGTATCAACCGCCATCGAACGCCTTATGTGGGTCGTGGACGCCTTCGCGCCAAGGAGTGCGCGCTAGACCGCCATCTCTTCGATGATGCGCCCGGTGGCCTCGACCGGGTTGCGGGCCTGGGTAATGGGCCGGCCGACCACCAGGTAATCGGCGCCCTCGTTCATGGCTTCCGACGGCGTGATGATCCGCTTCTGGTCGTGCGCCGTCGACCAGGCCGGGCGAATGCCGGGCACGACAAGCAGGAAATCGTCGCCGCAGCGCCGGCGCAGCTCGCGGATCTCATGGGCCGAACAGACGACGCCGTCGACGCCGCATTCCTGGGCCAGATCGGCCAGCTTCAGGACCTGGTCGGCAACCGGGCTTTGCACGCCGACCGTCGCGAGATCGTTGTCGTCGAAGCTGGTCAGAACGGTCACGGCGATCACCTTGGGGCGGCGTCCGCCATGCTGCTCGCCCGACCTGACGGCCGCCGCCATGGCGCCGCGCATCATGGCCGAGCCGCCGGTCGCATGAACGGTGGTCATGAACGGCATGATGTCGGCCATGCCGCGGATGGCGCCGGCGACCGTGTTCGGGATGTCATGAAGTTTAAGGTCGAGAAACAGCGGGTGCCGGTCCGCGACGACCTGACGGACACCGTCAGATCCATGCGAACTGAAGAACTCCAGACCCAGCTTCACACCGCCGACTTTGCCGGAGAGGCTTTTCGACAACGCAATCGCCAGGTCCAGATCGGTCGTGTCAATCGCGCACAGCAGGCGAGACACGGCGTTTGGCTGCGCCATGACATCTTCCCCCATATCCACATTGCAACGGCGCTTCTCAGCGGGCGCCTGTCTTGGCCGATCTTATAGCAGATTGGCGGGGCCGACGGCAGCCCCATCACGAAAGGCGGACGGTCAGGCGTTTTGACCGAACCGCTCGACCAACAGCCGGGCGACGCCCAGATCCAGGTGGCCGCCGCCGCCGTTCTTGAACAACGTGATCTCATCGGCGGTTTGGCGCCCTGAAACCGTACCCCGGCTGAGCTCGAACAGATCGCCGACAATCCCGTCTTCGGTCATGACGCCGTTGTCGACGGGTGTCTTGATGTCGCCGACCTTGCCGACGGTAAACCAGCGGGAATCGACATAGACCCTCGCCCGTCGTACGCACTCGTCGTCGGCTTCGCGCATTTCCGGCTGATAGCCGCCGACCAGATCCAGATGGGCGCCGGGCTTGAGCCACGCGCCCTCGATCAGCGGCTCTTGCGCCATCGTCGCGCACGAGATGACGTCGGCCTCGCGTGTTGCCGCCTCCAGGTCCGACGTCGCGCGAAGGGTGATGCCGTCAAGCTTAAGCGTTTCCGCCAGTTTCTCCGCGCGCGCGCCCGTTCGGTTCCACACCCAGACCTCGCGGATCGATGGTCTGATGGCCGTATGGGCCATGATCAGATGGGGCGCCATGGCACCGGCGCCGGCCATCACCATGACCCGGGCGTCGTCGCGTGCCAGGAAGCTGGCCCCGGTCGCCGAATCGCCGGCGGTCTTGCGCAAGGTCAGCGCCGTACCGTCGATGATCGCGGTCGGCTCGCCCGTGGCGCCGTCGAACAGCGCATACACGCCCTGCACGGTCGGCAGGCCGGTGTCGGTTCGCTCGTTCTCCGGGAAAACGCTCACCAGCTTGACGCCGATCGCCTGACCGCGCTGCCAGGCCGGCAGCAGCAGGAAGCCGTCGGTGCCGGCGGCCTGGTTCGGTTGGGTCATGTAGACGTCGCGGATGTCGTCGATGTCCTGGCGGTGGAAGGCCTTCAGGCCCTCAACGACACCAGGGTAATCGAGCAAGGCATGCACCGCGTCAGCGGCGATGTGTTTCATGGATCCGGGGTGTCAGGCAGCGGGCAACTGGTCGACGGGCGCGCTTTTCTGGCCCGACGACGGTGCCGGCAGCGCCGGCTCTTCAGCCTTTTTCAAGCGCTGCTCGACGTCCTTGAGCGTTGTTTCGAGCTCGTTCACCCGCCGGCGGCGTTCGCGTGACCGTCGCCGGGCGCCGTGGCCGGCCATCCAGCCCAACAGGCCGCCGACCCCGACGCCGATGACAAAGATGGCGAAGACCAGCAGAAACAGCGGGATCGACATCTCGAACGGCAGCGGCGAGAACGAGACGAGGACGCCATCCCGGTTCGAGACGGAAAAAACGATAAGAATCAACCCGATAGGAAGCGCGATCAGCCAGTAGAGCAGTTTCGATGCCGGCTGCACGGCGACGTCAGGCCTCCGACGAAGCCTTGTTCAGGCGCTCCCGCAATTCCTTGCCCGTCTTGAAGAACGGCAGGAACTTTTCAGCGACGCTGACGGTTTCGCCGGTGCGCGGATTGCGGCCGATGCGGGCGTTGCGCTTACGCACGGAAAATGAGCCAAAACCGCGCAATTCGACCCTGTCACCCCGTGACAGGGCGCCCGAGATCTCATCGAACACGGTGTTCACGATACGCTCGACATCGCGCTGATAGAGATGCGGATAGCGTTCCGACAAGCGCGCGATCAGTTCTGATTTGGTCATCCGGCACCCTAGTCTCTGACCCAGCCTTTAGAGAGATGGTGGGACCGGTTGCCTAGAGACCCGCCGCCATCGCCTCGTCAGTGCAGGTCAGGTTGCCAGACGGCAACCAGACCGTCAAGTGTAAGTGGTTCTGGCAACAGGCTTTTTCCAGTTTCCTTGAACATGGCGACAAGCCAGCTTTCGTCCTCGCCATAGGTCACGTCGACCACCGGCAGGTTACCGTTGATGCCGTGTTCGTCGCTGAGCCAGGCAAGCGCGTCCGGCTCGCCGCCGATCGCATCGATCAGGCCGTTGTCGACCGCTTGGCGGCCGGTGAAGACGCGGCCATCGGCCAGGACCGAAAGGGCCTCGTCGTCCAGATTGGGCCGGCCCGTCTGGACCATGCCGACAAAGATCGTCTGCATCTCATCGACGATGACCTGGGACCAGGCTCTCGCCGCCGGCAAGGTGTCCTCGAACGGCGACGGCTGGCCCTTCAGCGGGTCGCTCTTGATTGCTTCGGGCTCGATACCGATGCTTTCCAGCAGGCCAACCACGTTGGCCGACTGCATGATGACGCCGATCGAGCCGGTCAAGGTACCTTCGCGGGCGACGATGTGATCGCCCGCGACGGCGACCATGTAGCCGGCGCTGGTCGCCAGACCTTCCATGACGGCGACCACCGGCTTCTGTTCGGCGACTTCGGCAATCGCGTGATAGAGCGCCTCGCCGCCGACAAACGTGCCGCCGGGACTGTCGATGCGGATGACCAGCGCCTTGACCCCGTCATCGGTGGCGAGGTCGCGGACCGCGTTGTCGCGATCGGTGTCGTTCGCGATCACGCCGATCACCGACAACCGCGCGATGCGGTCGCCGGTCTCGTCATTGACGAGCTTTTCGGCAAACACCAGGTAAACCGCCACGGCAACGGCAATCACGAACAGCGCCTGCCAGAAGCGGACGCGGCGCTTAAGCCGCTGGCGCGAAATCAGGCGTTGTGTGTCCATCACCATGGCGGTGCTACCTCGTTGCCTCAGGCGTCCTTCTTGGCGGTATCGTCATCACCGTCGGCGTCACCTTCTCCGGCTTCTTCCGCGGCGGGCTCCGCATCGGCCTCGCCGTCACCGTCGCTCGCCGCCTCGGCGTCTGCTTCGGCTTCAGGCTCGGCGTCGCTTGCCTCCGGCTCGGGCTCGGGCTCGGGCTCGCCGGCGCCGGACGCTTCCTTGGCCGACAACGCCGCGCCAAGAATGTCGCCCAAGGTGGCGCCGCTGTCGGCGGAGCCGTATTCCTTCATCGCCTTCTTTTCCTCGTCGATCTCAAGACCCTTGATGGTCAGGCTCAGCTTGCGCGTCGCCTTGTCCACCGAGGTGATCTTGGCATCGACGCGGTCGCCGGCGGCGAAGCGGTCGGGCCGCTGTTCGCTGCGTTCGCGCGACAGATCGCCCTTGCGGATGAAGCCCTGAACGGCGTCGTTGACCAGAACCTCGATGCCGTTCTCCATGATCCGCGTCACCTTGCAGGTCACGAT
>JANQGO010000163.1 GCA_028277285.1 Alphaproteobacteria bacterium
TGAGTCCATCGACAAGGTCGCCGTCATCACGCTGAACCGGCCCGACAAGCTCAACGCGCTGAACCAGGATGTGTGCGATGCCATGGTCGAGACCTGGCACCGCTTCAACGCCGGCGACGACCGGGTCGCGATCCTGACGGGCGCCGGCCGCGCCTTCACCGCCGGCGCGGATCTCAAAGACGGCGGCGAGCTCTGGCCCTATACGCCGGGCGTCGGCATCGAGGTCAACAAACCGATCATCGCCGCGGTCAACGGGCTTGCGGTCGGTGGCGGCGTCGTGCTCGTGCAGTTCGCCGATCTCGCCGTCGCCGCCGAGGACGCGTGGTTCAGCTACCCCGAAGCCAAGATCGGATTTACCGGCGGCCTGATCACTTCCATGGTCGCACGCATCCCGCACAAGATCGCCATGGAGTTCCTGCTGGTCGGCGAGAAGATGACGGCCCAGCGCGCCTATGAGGTCGGCTTCGTCAACCGCGTCGTGCCGGGCGATCAGCTGATGGACGCCGCCATGGACTATGCCACCCGCCTTGCCGCCAACGCGCCCATGGTGATGGAGACCTTGAAGGCGTTCGCCGGGCGCACCCTGCCCAAGGGGCCGACCGAACTGGCCGGCTATGCCCGCCACATGACCGAGCGGACATTTGCGAGCGAGGATTTGAAAGAGGGCCTCGCCGCGTTCAACGAAAAACGTCCGGCTGACTTCAAAAACAAGTAGGCCGCTTCAAACGAAAGAACGCCAGGTCCTCATTGTAGGCGCGTCGCATGCCGTCTGCCGTCATGCCGAGCTTCTCGACGACGCGCTTCGAGCGTTCGTTGTCCGGTTTCAGCACCGCGACGATCTCATCGAGCCCCAGCGTCTCAAACCCATAGCGCAGCAATTCCCTCGCCGCCTCGGTCGCGTAGCCTCGCCCCCAGGCGTCGCGGCGGAAGCGCCAACCGATCTCGATCAGATCGTTATCGGGCAACGGCACGAGGCAAACCCAACCCAACAAATCATCTCTGCGGTCGCGGGTTACGGTACCCCAGACTCCCAGCCCAGGCGGGTGTTGCTTTGACATGCTTTCTTCCAGCGATGCCCGCCGGCTCGCCACATCCGCAACACGGCCGTCGCGGATGTGGCGCATCACCTCGGGGTCGCCATACATCCCAACCAAGGCGTCGATGTCGTCACGCACCAATGGTCGAAGAAACAAGCGCTCGGTTCGAAACTCCGGCAAATCGGGCATGGCGCTAACGGCATCGATGAAGCGGGCCGGGAACCTAAACCCGGCGTCCACCGGCGACAACAGGTCTACGCGATAAAGATCGTCTTCACGTTGACGAACTCGCGGATGCCGTAGGGGCTGAGTTCGCGGCCGTAGCCCGACTTCTTGACGCCGCCGAAGGGCAGGCGCGGGTCGGACGCGACCATGGCGTTGACGAAGGTGGAGCCGGCTTCAAGCTCGTCGATGAAACGGCGCTGTTCGCCCGCGTCGTTGGTCCAGACGCTGGACGCCAGGCCGAACTCGCTGGCATTGGCGAGCGCGATGGCCGCGTCGATATCCTTGACCTTGTGCAACAGCGCGACCGGACCGAAGACTTCCTGGTCGAAGGCCGGCGCGTCCTCCGGGATGTCGGCCAGCACGGTCGGCGGATAGTAGAAACCGTCGCCCTTGATCGGGGCGCCGCCGCACAATGCCTTGGCGCCCGCCTTGACCGAGGCCTTCACCTGGCTGTCGACATCGTCCAGGCCCTGCTGGGTGGCGAGCGGACCGATATCGGTGGCCGCGTCCATGGGATCGCCGACGGTGAGCGCCTCCATCGCTTTGACGAAGCGTTTCTTGAACTCGGTGTAGACCTCCTTGTGCACGATGAAACGCTTGGCGGCGATGCAGGACTGCCCGTTGTTGATCGTGCGCGCCTTGACCGCCGTCGCCACCGCGTCATC
>JANQGO010000197.1 GCA_028277285.1 Alphaproteobacteria bacterium
CGCCTTCTCGCGCTCGACCACCAGGTGGTCGAAATCGGGCACGTTGTCCTTGAACGCCAGCGAGGCATAGGTCGTGCGCAGGCCCTTGGTCGGAAAACAGTCCTTCACGCCGACCGGCAGGCCGTGCAGCACGCCGAGCTTGCCGCCTTTCGCGCGCACCGCGTCGGCTGCCTTGGCGTCGTCGCGCGCTTCATCCAGGCGCAAGGTGACGAAGGCGTTGATCTTCGGGTTGATGCGCTCGATGCGCCCGGCATGGGCGTCGATCAAATCGACGGTGCTGATCTCCTTCTTGTCGAGCAGGGCCTTCTGCTCGACGGCGGAGAGAAAGCAGAGATCGGTGGCGTCCATGGCAGCACCCCTTGTCGCTGTAGCGCGCGCAGTCTATGGAGTCAGCCGGCGGGCGTCAGCACCTCTATAAGGAGTAGACCATGGATCTCGGGTTATCGGGCAAGGCGATCATCGTGACCGGTTCGACGCGGGGAATCGGCCTGGCGATCGCGGAAGCGTGCGCTGTGGAAGGCGCATCGGTCGCCATTTGCGGGCGCCGGCCCGACCATCTGGATGCCGCGCGCGACCAGCTCGAAGCCCATGGCGGTAGGGTCTTCGCGGCGACTTGCGACATCGGCGACCCCGGCCAGGTGACGCACTTCGTCGATGGCGCGGTCGAGGCGCTGGGCGGTCTGAACGGCCTTGCCAACAACCCGTCGGGTTTCGGCCACAGCGACGACGAAACCGGCTGGCGCCAAAGCATGGAGGTCGATCTGATGGGCACGGTGCGCACCACCTGGGCCGCTCTGCCGCATCTGCAGGCGGCCGGCGGCGGGTCGATCGTCAACACGTCGTCGATTTCCGGTATCGGCGCCTCCGGCGGTTTTCCCTATGGCGCGGCCAAGGCGGCGGTGAACCAGCTCAGCCAGTCCCATGCGCGGTCGTTCGCCGCCGACAAGGTCCGCGTCAACGCCATCGCGCCCGGTTCGATCGACTTTCCCGGCGGGCTCTGGCAGCAGGTGAAAGCCGACAGCCCGGCGGATTACGAGGCGACCCTGGCGTCGATCCCGTTCGGCCGCTTCGGCCGGCCCGATGAGGTCGCCCGTGTCGCCGCCTTTCTGTTGTCCGACGCGGCAAGCTGGGTGACGGGCCAGGTGATCGCGGTCGACGGCGCCCAGAACCTGTGATCCAGTGCAGGCCGACCTGTCGGGGCGGCCCGTCGACACAATTATGATGGCTGCCGTGACCTGACCAGCGGACGGCAGATCGGGATGGCGACATGACCAAAAAACAGCCGAACTTCCTTATCATCATGGCCGATTTCATGGGGGCGCTGGTGCTGCCGCCCTATGGCAACACGATCGCGAAGACGCCGAACATCGAACGTCTCGCTGGCGACGGCGTCGTGTTCGAGAACGCTTATTGCAACTATCCGCTCTGCGCGCCGTCGCGCGCGTCCATGATGGCGAGCCTGCTGCCGTCCGAGATCGGCGTTCACGACAATGGCGCGGAGTTTCAGGCCAGCATTCCGACCTTCGCGCACTATCTGCGCAATCTCGGCTACCGCTGCGAACTCTCCGGCAAGATGCACTTTGTCGGGCCGGATCAGCTGCACGGGTTCGACGAGCGGCTGACGACCGACACCGTGCCGGCGGATTTCGGCTGGATGCCGACGCGGGAGTTGGATGGCGACTGGCCGAATGTCGATCCGATCCGCGAGTCCGGTGTCGCCGCGCGGACGCTGGGTATCGACTTCGACGAAGAGGTGTCGCACCGAGCGGTCCGCCGCTTGTACGACTTCGCCCGCGATCCCGGCCTCAATCCGTTCCTGTTGACGGTATCGTACATCGAGCCGCACGAACCCTACCGGACCACCCAAGAGTGCTGGGATCGTTACAGTGACGACGAGATCGGTCTGCCCTCCGTCCCGCTGCTTGATGAAGCCGACTGGGACGCGCACAGCCGTCGGCTCTATGAGCTTATGGGGATTGACAAGAACGCGCTGACCGAGGAGCAGATCGTGCGCGCGCGCCACGGCTTCTACGCCATGGTGAGTTTTATCGATCAGCAGGTCGGCCGCCTGATGGCCGCCCTGGATGACACCAAGCTGGCCGACGACACGATCGTCATCGTCACCGCCGACCACGGTGCCATGATCGGCGAGCGCGGCATGTGGTGCATTGTCAACTTCTTCGAATGGACCATGCGCGTGCCGTTCATCCTGCACGCACCCGGCCGCTTTGCCCCGCGCCGGGTGCCGACGAACGTGTCGCTGGTTGACCTGTTCCCGACCTTGCTGGATCTCGCCAGCGACGGAACGGCGCCCGACCTGGCGACGCCGATCGAAGGCCGCAGCCTGGTGCCGCTCGCCGAGGGCCGCACACCGGCGGATTACGACGACACGGTCTATGGCGAGATCGCGGCTGAGGGATGCATCAAGCCGGGCGTCATGGTGAAACGCGGCGACCACAAGTTCATCCACTGCGAGGCCGATCCGCCGTTGTTGTTCGACCTGGCGAGCGATCCCCAGGAACTGAAGAACCTGGCGGCGGATCCCGCTTGGGCCGACGTCGTGACCTCCATGAAGGCCGCGGTCGACGCCAAGTGGGACCTTCAACGCTGGGAGGCGGATGTCGAGGCGAGCTGGCACCGGCGCCGGATGATCCATGCGATCTATGAAAAGGGTAATCCGCCGGTCTGGGACTACGCGGTCGACAACGACCCCTGGCGCTACTATCAGCGCAGCTTCCGCGAACCCTGGCAGGACACCGAACACAAGGCGACCTTGCGCTAACGTAACGTTCACAAAGGACCGTTCATGAAGACACTTGCCGCACTGGTGTTTCCGGGTTTCCAAACCCTCGACTTTTTTGGCCCGCTCGAAATGCTCGGTGATCTCGGCGATAAGATCGCCATCACCGTTGTGGCCGAGACGTCTGAGCCGGTCCCAAGTGTTCACGGACAGGGCCTCGTGGTCGACAAGACGGTATCGGACGGTACCGATTACGACCTGCTGTTGATACCGGGCGGCGACACGGCGCTCGAGGCGGCAAAGAGGCCCGCTGTCACCGATTGGATTGTTGAGACGTCAAACAAGGCGGAACTCGTCATGACCGTATGCACGGGCAGCATTCTGCTCGCGACGACCGGCCTGCTCGATGGCCGCCGAGCGACGACCAACAAGCTCGACTTCTTGGGAACCGTGCCGCTGGGTCCCAACGTCGACTGGGTGCGCCAGGCCCGCTGGGTCGAGGACGGCAAGTTCTTTACGTCATCCGGCGTGTCGGCGGGCATGGACATGACGCTTGCCGCCATCGCCCATCTGTTCGGCAAGGCGACCGCCGAGGAGATCGCGGAGGGGACGGAGTACGAATGGCACGATGACGCCAACTGGGATCCCTTCGCCAAGAGCAGCGGTCTGGTCTGAAGGGCGCCAGGTCCGACCGGAAGCCGTCTTGATACGCGTCACCAACACCATCAGCCTTGCCGACGACGAGATCGAGGAGCACTTCATTCGTGCACCCGGACCCGGTGGGCAGAACGTCAACAAGGTCGCGACGGCCGTTCAACTGCGCTTCGATGCCGCCAACAGTCCGGCTCTCACTGATGCTGTCTTTCGCCGCCTGAGGTCGCTGGCCGGGAGCCGCATGACCCGAGACGGCGTGATCGTGTTGACCGCTAACCGGTCGAGGTCACAGAACAGGAACCGCGAGGATGCTCTGGAACGCTTGATCGCGCTGATCCGTGATGCCGCGACGCCGCCTGTGCGCCGGCGGCCAACGAAACCCACAGCCGGATCCAAGCGCCGGGCCGCCGAAAGCAAACGACGGCGCGGCGAACTGAAGCGGCAACGCAGGAAGGCGGGCCCCGACGACCACTGAGCGTGGGGCCGTTAGCTGTCAGTACGAGTCTTTCATTTCGTGGTTGCGCGTGGCGTAGCGCATAATCATCGTCGGAAACGCGTTGATGCCATAGGCATGGTTGGCGTTTTCCGCGGCATCGCCGACGCGGCATGCGCCGGTGTCGTGTTCGTTGACATGGCAGTTCGGATCGTCGGGCGCGATCCCAAAGTGGGCCCGGATGGCATCGATCTCCGCATGCGAGTCGATCTGACCCGGCGGCACGTTCAGCGTTTCCGATATGTTGACCAGGCGCTCACCGGCGGCCGTACGCGACAACGATATCTCCGACCGGCCTTCCGGCGCCCCGAAGTCGCCGAGCACCAGGTTCAAACCGCCGGTATCCCAATCGTCATAGCTTGAGATGTTGCCGGCGTTGTAACCCATGGCGATCAGGTGCTCGAACGCCTCTCTCGGCGTCATGTCGAGCGTCACGCCCCGGATCGGCATCGATGCGATCAGCGCGGGATCACGGACGATCTCGCCGGCCTGTGCCTCAGTTCCCAGAAACATCGTGAAGACCGCCAACAACAGGCCGCGTCGTGCCAGATGCATGACTCTTTCCCCTCCTAAAGAGCGCGCAAGACGCCGACAAGGGTATGCGAACGCCTTTGTCATGCCTACCCGGCGTCGACGACGCCGTCCGGTTGGTCCTACTCGCGCAGCATGCGGCGGTCCTGCCATTTGAGCCAGCCGACGGCGAGCGGCAGGAACCACGGCGTGCCGTAGTAGAAGGGCTTGGTCGGGAACGGCCGGTCGTCCAGGGGCGTGACCGAAGCGGGGTCGCCGACAATGCGCAGCGCCGTCTGGTGGCCGAGATAGGTGCCCATGGGCACGCCCGTCGCGCACCAGCCGAGCGCGTAGTGGATGCCTTCGTGGGTGCCGGTATGCGGCAGCCAGTCGAAGCTGAAGGCGACCTTGCCCGTCCAGCAGTGGGTCAGCTTGACGCCGTCCAGCGCCGGCACGACGCGCGTCATCTCGCTATAGAGATGCCGTGCCTTGTTGGGCAGGTGGTCCAGACCTTCACCCGTCGTGCCGCCGAAGAGAACGCGGGTGCCGTCTTCGTTTGGGCGGATCCACAGCGGCGTGTTGCGGTTTTCCAGAAGCGGCCGGCCCTGGGGCAGGACCTGCGCCATCAGTTCGGGCGCGACCGTTTCGGTCGCGATCATGAAGGCGGAAACCGGGACGACGCGCCGGCGATGCCAGGGCAGCGCCTTGGGCGTGTAGCCGTTGGTCGCGACGAAGACGTCACGCGCCTTGATCGTGCCCTTGGGCGTCGTGACCGAGAAGCCGGCGCCCGATCGATCGACCGATGTCGCGGGGCAGAAGCCGATGACATCGGTGCCTTGCGAGCGGACCCGCTCGACCAGGCCGCGATGATAGAGGCCCGGATGCATGATGCCGTTGCCGCGCAGGATCTGGCCGCCGTGATAGATGTCGCTGGCGATCTCCTCGTGCTGGCGCTCGCGCGGGATCATCTCCGCGTCGACGGGAACGCCGTCGGCCCGCATCATGTCGAGGTCCTTGGCAAGCTTGTCGTAGGAGCGTTTTGATGGCGCGGCCAGGAACCGGCCGCTGTCGCGGTAGTAGCAGGTGATCTGTTCGTCGCGGATCAGGCCGGCGGCATAGTCGTGGGCGGCGACCGCAACGGTAGCGAGCTTCGCCGCGTCATCGCGCCCCAGCTTGGCGGCGAGATCGCTGTACTTGAAGGCAAGGCCGCGTCCCAGATAACCGGCATTGCGCGTGCTGGCGCCGTGACCGACCTCTTCGGCATCCAGCACGACCGCCTTTCTGCCCAGACGGGAAAGGGAAAGTGCGCAGGAGAGACCGACATTGCCGGAGCCGATGATGACCGCGTCGGCTTCAGCCGGGGGCGTCCGTTCGTCGCTCTCGTCGTGCGGCGCCAGATCCCACCAATAGGGTGTCTCCTTGAAACCGTCGGCGAAGATGTCGGCCATGGCCTACCCCTAGGCTGGACATGAGCCGCTGACGATAACGCCGCTCAGCATGATCGGTAAGTGTCTTTATGTTCCCGGTTGCGCGCGGCCTATCGGCCCTGTCGCGGCGACTCCGTCACCAGGTCGGTTCAAGACGGAAATCGGCGGGCAGGTCCTTCGATTCGACCGGCAACAGGTAGAGGCGCAGGAACGACGCGGCGATGCCCATCCCGACGAATGGGATCTTGGCCTTGTCCGTGATCCGGCGTGATGACTTGTATTGGTCGAGCCGGTTGGCAAGACGGCGCAGCCGCTCCAGGCCGGCGCGGAACCGCGGGTCGTCGATGGGCAGGGTGTCGGGGAACACCTGCTTGGAGACTTCCTTGCAGATGCTGAAGACCTGATAGTCGTAGTCGGTTGGGTTGAGGCCGAGCGCCTTGTGGAACGCGGGACGGGCGTGGTCTCGGACATACATGGTCGCGTAGACCGCCAGCTGGAAGAAGCGGACCCACAGGCGGTTATGGCCGCGCAAGAGTTGCGGGTTGGCGCGCATCAAAAGCGCGAACGCCTCGCCGTGACGGAACTCGTCGTTGCACCACCGCTCGAACCACTTGAAGATCGGGTGGAAGCGCAGTTCGGGATGGCGCTCCAACTGCCGGTAGATCGAGATGTATCGGGCGTAACCGATCTTCTCCGACAGATAGGTCGCGTAGAAAATGTACTTCGGCTTGAAGTAGGTGTACTTCTTGGTCTTGGTCAGGAAGCTCAGATCGACGCCGATCCCGAACTCCTTCAAGGCATCGTTGATGAAGCCGGCATGGCGCGACTCATCGCGTGCCATCAGCTTGAACAGCTTGCAGATATCCGGGTTGGTGCCGCGCTTTTTCATTTCCGCATAAAGGATGCATCCGGAAAACTCCGCGGTCAGCGAGCTGACAAGAAAGTCGATGAACTCCTTGCGCAGATCCTCCGGCAGATCGTCGAGCGAGACCTTGTCCCAGTTCTCGTCCTTCTTGAAGTGAAGGCGGTTGGGGTCCGACTCCATCTCGGCGATCAGCTTGTCCCACTGGGCGCGCACCGGCGTGACGTCGATGCGGTCCAGCGCGTCGAAATCGGTGGTGTAGAACCGGGGGCTCAGGACCGTGCTGGCCTGGGCCATGCGCATCGTGTCATTCGATGTGACGGACAGTGTTTCGATGGTCATAGTTTCCTCCCGTTCGAGAAGCTCACCTCGAACAACTCAAAACACTCGAACTCGCTGCGGCAGCGCGCCCAGGCGCGTTTGACCGGGTTGGCGAGGCGGACGGTGGCGTCGCGGCGCAGCGTCAGTTTCTCGCCATAGGGCACGGTGACCGGATCGCCGTGCACCCGCACCTTGTCGCCGGGGCGCAGGTCCGGATTGTCGTCCAACAGCACGTCGGCGCGCAGGCTTTCGAACGTGTTGGCGATGTCGACCGTGCACGCCGTGACATAGCTGTGACCGAACAGGGCCTTCGATAGGTTCATGCGTGTCACCCCCGCGTTGCGTGACATGTCCCGACTCGGCTGGCGCTCAAGGTCCACAAATTCAGCAATATCAATGCGTTAGCTTCATGTTCGAGGAGCCTTCGCCACGCGGCGGAGTCTAGCCGTATGGAGCGAAGGTGTAAACAAGACTTTACAATGTAAGTGTCAACTTAGGTTTTCGAGTGGATTGTGCCTCGGACGGGCGCACCGGCAGCGCTTGCGGCGACCACGCCGGGACCACCGGGGTCCTGCGCCACCGGCGGTCGGTTTCTGCCAACAGTCTCGTTGTCTTTGCCGCCTTAAGTTTGCTAGGTCCACACCCGCCGCGCGCCTTTGCGACGGGCAACGCCATCAACGAGACCGAAACCGCCAAAGGAATACCATCGGCATGGTTTCGGCATTAGAAGATCACGGAACTTGAGCGAGTCGAAACGGATACATGGCCACTTATCAATACGTCTATGTGATGAAGGGTCTCACGAAGACCTATCCCGGCGGGCGCGAGGTGTTGAAGGACATCTGGCTGAGCTTCCTGCCGGGCGCGAAGATCGGTGTCTTGGGCCCCAACGGTGCCGGCAAGTCGACCTTGATGAAGGTCATGGCCGGCATCGAGACCGAGTTCAACGGCGAGGCCTGGGCCGCCGATGGCGCCAAGGTCGGCTATCTGCCCCAGGAGCCGGAGCTTGATGCCGACAAGGACGTCATGGGCAACGTCATGGAGGCGATGGCCGAGACCAAGGCTTTGCTGGACCGCTTCAACGAGGTCGCGCTGAAGTTCGCCGAGCCGATGGACGATGACGAGATGGCGGCCTTGATCGAAGAGCAGGGCGAATTGCAGGAGCAGATCGACGCGGTCAACGGCTGGGACCTCGAGCGCACATTGGAAATTGCCATGGACGCGCTGCGCCTGCCGCCGGGCGACGCGTCGGTCACCAACCTCTCCGGTGGCGAGCGCCGCCGCGTCGCGCTGTGCCGCCTGTTGCTGCAGAAACCCGATCTGCTGCTGCTCGACGAGCCGACCAACCATCTGGACGCGGAGTCCGTCGCCTGGCTGGAGCGCCATCTTGAGGACTACGAAGGCACCGTCGTCGCCGTCACCCATGACCGTTACTTCCTGGACAATGTCGCCGGCTGGATCCTGGAACTCGATCGCGGCCAGGGGATTCCCTATGAAGGCAACTATTCCGGCTGGCTCGATCAGAAGCAGAAGCGTCTGGAGCAGGAAGGCCGCGAGGAGGCGGCGCGCCGGCGCGTGCTGCAGCGCGAATTGGAATGGGTACGCGAGAGCCCGCGCGCACGCCAGGCCAAGGGCCAGGCGCGTCTAAATGCCTACGAAGACCTGCTGGCCGAAAGCCAGCAGCGCGACGAAGGTCCGTCGCGCGGGCGCATCGTTATCCCGCCCGGCCCGCGTCTGGGCGATCTGGTGATCGAGGCCGATCATCTGTCGAAGGCGTTCGGCGACAAGTTCCTGATCGACGATTTGTCCTTTAAGCTGCCGCCGGCGGGCATTGTCGGCGTGGTCGGCCCGAACGGTGCCGGCAAGACGACGCTGTTCCGCATGATCGCCGAACAGGAAGCGCCGGATGACGGCAGCTTGCGTATCGGCGACACGGTGAAGCTGGGCTATGTCGATCAGTCCCGGGCCGATCTGAAGGCCGATGCCAACGTGTGGGAGGAAATCTCCGGCGGCGCCGACACCATCCAAATGGGCAAGCGTGAGGTGCCGAGCCGCGCCTATGTCGGCGCGTTCGGTTTTCGTGGGCCCGACCAGCAGAAGAAGGTCGGGCAGCTTTCCGGCGGCGAGCGCAACCGGGTGCATCTGGCGAAGGTGCTGACCTCGGGCGCGAATCTCCTGATGCTGGACGAACCGTCGAATGATCTGGATGTCGACACCTTGCGTGCGCTGGAAGACGGCCTTGCCGAGTTTGCCGGCTGCGCCATCGTCATCAGCCATGATCGCTGGTTCCTGGACCGCATCGCGACGCACATCCTGGCCTTCGAAGGCGACAGCCATGTCGAATGGTTCCAGGGCAACTACGAAGCCTATGAGGAAGACCGGCGCCGCCGTCTGGGCGCGGAGGCCGATCAGCCTCATCGTATCAAGTACAAGCCATTGACCCGGTAAGCCGCATGATGCCGGCATGAGCGCAAGCAGCACCGGTCGGGTTGGCGGTACCGGCCTGATCCTGCTGATGGCCTATCTGACCGGCATCGGTCAGTTGGCGGTGAGTCTTTATCTGCCATCGCTGCCGGCGATCGCCGACGACTACGCGGCGCCCGACGCCCAGGTCCAGCTGACGTTCACCCTGTTCATTCTGGCGTTCGCCGTCGTGCAGCTGATTGTCGGCCCGTTGTCGGACCGTTACGGGCGTCTGCCGGTGCTGAACGCCGGGCTGATCGTCTTCACCGTGGCGAGCCTGGTCTGCATGATCGCGCCGACGGTCGAGATATTGATCGCCGCGCGTGTCGCCCAGGCGTTCGGCGCATGCGTCGCGCCGACCTTGAGCCGCGCCATCGTGCGGGACCGTTATGAAGGCGCGGAGTCCGCGCGCGTGCTGGCTGCGATCGGCATGGT
>JANQGO010000244.1 GCA_028277285.1 Alphaproteobacteria bacterium
GATCATCACCAACAAGGTCGGCGACATCAGCGTGTAACCGCGCAGCCACTCGTGCTTCAGAAAAGTCGCACGTAAACGAAACGCCAGAGAACCGCCGTAATCAGCGGTCCCCGCCCCCATCGTTTGCGTTCGGTCAGCCATGGGCCGTATCCCTTGGTCCTGTTCCCAGATGCGGGGTCCCCTCCGCCTCCCAAGTCTTCGTGCCCTTGGCGCGGACCCACTTGTTATTAGTCATACACACCAGCCTATGTGTTGAAAAGCCTCTTGCCAACTTCGCCGGCTCGCCTTTGCCGTGACTGGGGACGGCCCAAAGACGCCGAAAAACAACCAAAAATTGCAGAATACGGTCGGGAAACTGGCAAGACGCGCGGTCGGAGATGGACCGAAATGCCATCTCCGACCGCGACTGTATCGGATCAGATTCCGATTTTGATCTCGTCAAACATGTTGACCATTTTCTCAAGCGTTCGGGGTGGATAAGGCTGGAACATGATGCCGTCGTTAAGCATGGCTACCGGGTCGGATGGGAACTGAAGCCCTTCCACGGCCTCAGGATCAGCAATCTCGAAAGCACGAGCGTTGGCGTGCCCGTACCCGTAGTCCTCGATAAGAAACTTGCCAGCCTCGGGGTCAAGCCACGAGTCGACGTATTGATACACCAAGTCTTCGTCGCCCGAACCGACGGTCGTAAGCGAAAGACCGCATAGCCAATTCAGAATGCCCTCCTTGGGCACGGCAAACGCGACAGGCACACCTTGTTCCTTAAGATTCTTAACGGCACCATTCCACGAGTAGGCTGCAACCAACTCACCCGTCGCAAGAGCGTTTTCGATCTCGGAGTTGTCACTCCAATAGAAACGGACCAAGCGCGCCTGCTTTTCGACCAGCGGTCGGATTTCCGCCAACATCTCATCCGTCATGTTGAACGACTCCTCACCATAGCCGTTGCAAAGTCCGGCTATCATGATCGAGCTCTCGCTGTCATAACTTGACAACCGTCCTTCATAGCGCTCGTCGAACAACATGCACCAACTCTCTTCGCCTTCGTAAAGGTCGGTGCGATAGACGATAGAGCTGTTGCCCCAATCGGCAGGCACCATCATGACATTGCCATCGGCATCACGAATGGCGTGATGCTCGCGCAAGCCCTCGAACACATCATTCCAGTTCGACAAACGGCTAACATCGACTGGCTTTAGAACGCCTGCATCAGCCATACGCGTCCAGCTGTCGGAACAAGGATGGGTGATATCGGCCGGATAGCCGTTCCGAACCTTGGTCGCCATTTCCTGCTCGCTGGCAAAAAAGCCGAACTCGGGCTCACCATGATTCTTGAAGTAGGTCGGATAGAGTTCCGGCACCTCGTAGCCGCTCCAGTCGAAGACAAGCGGCGGCTGGGAAGCGCGCAGGCCCGTTGGGGTCATCACCGATGCCACGACGCCAACAGAACCCAGAACGCTCAGCGCCTGGCGGCGGTTGAGCTTGCCTGTGAAGAGTTTGTCCTGAAACTCGTTGATTCCCATCTTCTTCATCGCGTTCTCCCAGGATGTGATGGTTTGCGCCCGTCAGGAATGGTTGGTTAGTTGGCAGGCGCTCTACGATGTATCCTTGCAGGAAACCGTGGGCGTGAAAAGTCACTTGCGCGCCGTGGGCCTCGCCCGCTCAAGCCCGGCGTTGCGCTCAGGCTGATCTACAATACCGGGGGTTCAGAAAGGCCGATCAGGCAGGATTCCGTTGCGCACCTAAACGCGATAGCAGCGGAACTCGGCGGTGTGTATGCGTTGGCCGAAGTCGCGCGCGATCAGCTCGGCCAATTGATCGGACCGGGCACAGCGATCGATGGCTTCGAGCCGCACGTCATGCAGCGAGCGTTCATAGGAATCGTAGTTGATGATGAACGAGTTGCCGGGCGCCAGCGCAGCCTCCGCCAGCCCGGCTTCGTAGTGTTCGGCGTCGTTGTCGGGGATGTAGTAGATGTCGCTGTAACGGGCCAGATAGCTGCCGTTGCGCACCAATGAGGTGGTGATGATCACCTCGGTATCGCTGAGCGACGTCACCGAACCCGCGCCCAGTTCGGCCGCCGTCGCGGCAACCGCGACGCCACCGACAACCGCCGCGGTCGAGACATCGGCGATGATGATTTCGCGCACCGCCAGGATACCCGCCCCAAGCGCCGCAAAACTCCCGACCGGCGGCCTGACCCAGCGGCCCGACGCGTGCTTTACGACCTGGGTTTTGTAGGCGACGGTCGTCGTTTCCGACGTCTCGATGCCATAAACCCGATAGCCCCGGTCGACCAGTTCGGTGACCAGCATGTCGTGGAAGGCCTCGTCAAAGGCCGTCCCGCCGCCTTCGCCATCGACAAAGATCAGCGGCGGCAACTCGCGCTCGGTCATGCGCAGGTCGACCTGGGCCGCCAGATCGCGGGCCAGGACCTGCCAGTGATAGGCGGCCTGCATTTTCTGCTGGTAGGTCAGGTCATAGGTCGCCGGCATCGGCACCTGTGACTGGCAACCCGATGCGACCAGCGCGAACAAAGCGGCGGCAACACTGATCAGGCGCATGAGCCCTTCCCCCAAGCCCGTTTCTTTCGCACCTATCGCGTTAGGAACGGGACCCAAACCTCTGAAAACTCGACGTGACCGTACGATGTATCACTTCAAACTTCAAGCCTAAGCACTTGAATCAAAAGACTAGTGAGGTCAGGAGAAAGGCGGATCGCACGACAACGGCCATTCCAAAGGGGGCGCTAGGAGGAGGTCCGCCGTCGCGCGATCCTAATGCCGGTCCGTTTAGCGCGGATCCGGCGCCCGGGCGGTGCGAGCCCCGCCCGGATCGTAAGGGGAGTCGAGACCGGGAGAATGGCCGCGCAAGGCAGCCACGGGGAACCACCCGGTTCGTCCCTCATCTTCTCAAATGGTGTTTAATTGAGGCGTTTCTAAGGCCGCATGATCAATTTTTGACGGGCCTCGGGCAAGGCTCTGACACACCTGACAGAGCCCGGTCTTGGGCACGCTTAGTGCAGCAGATTCTCGCTGCCCAGATGACGCCACTGGCCATCGATCATGGTGCCGGCGTGGTCGATTCGCACTGAGTGCAGGCGACCGTCCAGTTTGAGCTCCCAGAAGTCGAGAAACTGCCGGACGACCGGAAACTTGGGCGGCAGGTCCAGGCACTGCCAGATGAAGGTCTGCAGCAGGCCCGGATGGTCAGGCATGAAGTAGGTCACGTCGACCGTGGTCAGGCGATAGTCGTTGAGCTGTCGTTCGAATGTTTTCATTGATTTCTCATACGCTCATACAGACAACGTCCATCAATCGTGCGCATTGACTCGACGTTGATCAACACCTTTTGGCAATTCCTCCCCCGATTTTTCTAAACTAGCACTCCCTCTGACATGCTGCTAAAGCCGACAAGCCAATGAATACTCTTGCGAAGCAAGTAACGGTAAATTCTTCATACAACTATAGTGATACGTCTGTCGAACTATACGGCGCCGTTCCGGTCGGGACTACGTCTTCCGGCGCGCAGCGATGTGCCGATCGAGGCAGGTTCTTGAGAAAATGGCCTCACAAATCCTTGACTTCGGTCGGCGAGAGGCCCATCTGTCTGGCACTCGCGAGGTATGAGTGCTAGCAGCCTCGCGTAAACCTAATTCTGATGTGACAACCTAGGGAGTTGCTCAATGGGCTTCAGGCCTCTGCACGATCGCGTGCTCGTCCGCCGCCTCGACAGCGAAGAAAAGACCGCTGGCGGCATCATCATCCCCGACACCGCCAAAGAAAAGCCGATGGAAGGCGAGATCGTCTCCGTTGGATCCGGCGCGCGTGACGAGAATGGCAAGGTTCAGCCGCTCGACGTCAAAGCCGGCGACCGGGTGCTTTTCGGCAAGTGGTCGGGCACCGAAGTCAAGCTTGATGGTGAAGATCTCCTGATCATGAAGGAGAGCGACATCATGGGCATCATCGAAGTCAAGGCGTCGCGCAAGAAGGCCGCTTAAGCGCCCTTCTCTGTCGCGATTCCGACAATCCAATCAATTTCAAGGAGTAAACACACATGGCTGCCAAGGACGTAAAGTTCAGCGCCGATGCCCGTGCCCGTCTGCTGCACGGTGTCGACACGCTGGCCGACGCCGTGAAAGTGACTTTGGGCCCGAAAGGCCGCACGGTCGTGCTCGACAAGTCGTTCGGCGCACCGCGCATCACCAAGGACGGTGTCACCGTCGCCAAGGAAATCGAGCTTGAGAACAAGTTCGAGAATATGGGCGCCCAGATGGTCCGCGAGGTCGCCTCGAAGACCAACGACATCGCCGGTGATGGCACCACCACCGCCACCGTGCTGGCCCAGGCCATCGTGCGCGAAGGCGCCAAGGCCGTCGCCGCCGGCATGAACCCGATGGACCTGCGCCGCGGTATCGACCATGCGGTCGGCCTCGTCGTCGATGACCTGGAGAAGCGCTCGCGCCGCATCAGCACCGATGCCGAGATCGCCCAGGTCGGCACCATCTCCGCCAACGGCGATCCCGCGGTCGGCGAGATGATCTCGCAGGCCATGCAGGCCGTCGGCAAGGAAGGCGTCATCACGGTTGAGGAAGCCAAGGGTATCGACACCGAGCTCGAGACAGTCGAAGGCATGCAGTTCGACCGTGGCTACATCTCGCCCTACTTCGTGACCAACGCTGAGAAGATGATCGCCGATCTCGACGATCCCTACATCATGCTGCACGAGAAGAAGGTCTCGAACATGCAGGCCATGCTGCCGATCCTTGAGCAGATCGTGCAGTCGGGCCGTCCGCTGGTCATCATCGCCGAGGATGTCGAGGGCGAGGCGCTTGCCACGCTCGTCGTCAACAAGCTGCGCGGTGGCCTGAAGATCGCCGCGTGCAAGGCGCCGGGCTTCGGTGACCGCCGCAAGGCCATGCTGGAAGACATCGCCATCCTGACCGGCGGTCAGGTGATCAGCGAAGACCTCGGCATCAAGCTCGAGAACGTCACCATGGACATGCTGGGCCGCGCCAAGAAGGTGGAGCTCTCCAAGGAGAACACCACCATCGTCGGCGGAGCCGGTGCCAAGAAGTCGATCCAGGGTCGCTGCAACCAGATCCGTGCGCAGATCGACGAGACCAGCTCCGACTACGACCGCGAGAAGCTGCAGGAGCGCCTGGCCAAGCTCGCCGGCGGTGTTGCCGTGATCAAGGTCGGCGGTTCGACCGAGGTCGAGGTGAAGGAGCGCAAGGACTTGGTTGAGGACGCGTTGAACGCGACCCGCGCCGCGGTTGAGGAAGGCATCGTCGCCGGTGGCGGCGCGGCTATCCTTTACGCCACCCGCGCGCTCGACAAGGTCAAGCTTGACGACCAGGACCAGCAGGTCGGTGTCGACATCGTGCGTCGCGCCGTCCAGGCCCCGGCCCGTCAGATCGCCGAGAACGCTGGCGTCGACGGCGCCGTCGTGGCCGGCAAGCTCTTGGAGCAGAAAGACAAGAACTACGGCTTCGACGCCCAGGCCGAGACCTACAAGGACATGGTCAAGGCCGGCATCATCGATCCGACCAAGGTCGTGCGCACCGCGCTGCAGGACGCCGCTTCGGTGGCCGGTCTGCTGGTGACGACCGAGGCCATGGTCGCCGAGAAGCCGAAGAAGGAAGAGCCGATGCCCGCGGGCGGCCCCGACATGGGCGGCATGGGCGGCATGGGCGGCATGGGCTTCTAAGCTTAAGCCAACCTTCGTTACCAAAGATAGGGGTCGCGGCTCATGCCGCGGCCCCTTTTCTTTAGTCCTCAGCCAGTCCCGCAGATGGCGTGGAACCGTGCGGTCGCCACGTCACGGCCGACAGCGTCGACCCGCGCCATCTCACCAAAGAAACGCATCGCCTCGGCGTGCGCGTCGTAGCGTGGCTCCGCCTTGTTCTCCGCTCGCCACGCATAGACGAGAACACACACGGCAAGACGCGTCATCACGCAGTCGTAGATCGATCCCACTTCGTCCTTGGTGAGCGGATTGACCGCCACATAGCTCTCAAGAAACGCCACGATGTAGCTGATCGGGTCATCGCTCACCCCCGTCAGCTCCATCGCCGCCGTCGACACATCCTGCACCAGCGGCGCGTAGACCATGTCGCCAAAGTCGATGACACCGCTGACCTCAGCATCCTCGTCCGCAAGAACCAGGATGTTCCCACGATTGGCGTCGTTATGAATGACCTGATGCCGAAGCTCGGCAAACTTTGGCAGCGTCACTGTCGCGAACCAATCAAGGGTCTCGCCAACGAGTTTCTCGGCGGCATGATCGCGGATCAACGGCAGATGTTCACGCATGGCTCCGGCGCGTCGGATATCCCAGACCAAGGCCTGATCAGGCGCATCCCACTGAAACGACCTGAGTGCATGGCTCAGCTTGGCAATCGTCGTTCCGACGGCGCGCATGACGGCCGGGGTCAGCTCGGTCTGCCAAAGCGGCACGCCGGGGCAATACGTAAGGGCGTAGACCATCAGGTCCTCACCCGCTTCGCTGGTTACCCGGCCACGGGTCTCCCCCGCGCGCGTCATGACGACGCGCGGGACGGGCAGGCTCGGGTCTGTCGTTTCGATGTGGCGCAGCGCGGCGATCTGAAAGTCGATCACGGCGGGGTCTTCGTTGACGTTGCAGACCTTTAGGACGATATCCGCCTCAGGACCGGCGTTGACACGGAAGTTCCGGTCCCGCTCGCTCGACTTCGGCTCTGGTTCGGCGTCGATCCCAAACAGCGAGACCGCCGCGTCCCGCGCTTCCTTCTCGGAAAAAACCGGCGGGTTTGATGCCAGCGCCATCAGCGCCGGTGCTTCGGCCGACGAACTCACATCAGCATCCTTTCTGTTAGGGCGCCGGAAACGGCTCGGGTTTCAGGAACCGGCGCAGCACGTTGCCGGTCAACCTGGCCACGTTGTTGTCGAAGCCGTTCCACGTCAGGCTGCCGATCCAGGCGATCGAACCGGTCGAAAAGACCGCGCCGCCGCCCGGTGTTTCGAAGAACACCATGTCGGCGCGCAGGTTGGCGTTCTGCGAACCGTCGATCAGCGGCGAGGCGTTGTCGATTTCCTCTGGCCCTGGATAGTAGGTATCGGAGTGGCCTTCCGACGACGCCAGGATAAGGGCGTGGGGCGGTGAACCCTTGCCGCGGTCGTAGCGGTCGACCTCGATGCCGGCGGCACCGCCGCCGACGGTGCCGAAGTCACCGATGATCGCGTCGTCGATGCCGTCGAAGACGAAAGCGGCGCGGGGGTCGTTGCTCGCGTCGGTGCGCCGGTAACAGGACGAGACGTCAAACCCCTGCCCGGCCATGCCGACGCCGGCCAGCGCATGAATGGGCCGCCCCTGGCGTTCCCACATGCCGCCATAGGTGCCGTCGAAGCTGTGATAGTACTCGCCGCCTTCGGCAACCCAGTCGCGGATGCCGTCTTCGCCGCGCCTAAGCTCGATCACACCCGGCATGTCCGGGTGATAGGCGACACGCCAGTAGAAGCCGTTGCCGCCCAGATATATCATGCGGCCGCCCTGGTTAAGCCAGGCCGACAAGGCATCGTGCATGGCCAGCGAATAGTATTCGGGATGGCTGCCGGTCAGCACGACGCGATAGCGGTTCAGCAGGTCGAGGCCCTCGTCGTTCAGCTCCTCATCGGTCGCGACGTCGCACGCTAAACCTTCATGGTTGAGCCAGTCGATCAGCGGCAGGTCGGCGTTGAACTGCCAGGGGTAGGTCCCGGCCGGGCCGACCCACGCGTTGGTGACGCCAGGCCGGAAGTTGAGCACCGGCCGCAGGCGCGAGCTGTAGCAGACTCCGCTGCCGTCGCTGTGGACGTCATAGAGCGAATAGCCGAGATCGGGCCGCTGATCGAGCAGCAGATCCTGGGCCGAGAGGCCGTTCAGGCCGTTCGAGAACGCCTGCAGGTAGCCGCCACCCTGGGCGGCCGAGTGTTCGTTGGCATAGGCCATGTAGCTGGCGCTGGGCATCAGGAAGAGAGCATCGGCGGTTGCCTTGCCGCGCGGCGGCAGCACGACGAAGGGAATGCGGTCATCCTGGTCGCCCGCCATGATCCGCGCGGCGTAGATACCGCTGGCGAGATCGTCTGGGACCTGAAGCGTTACATCGTCCTGCCAGCCGCAGTCATAGATGTCGTCGTCATGGAAGTGGATGGCGCCGTACTGGTCGGGCGCCTTGGTCCAGTCGAGCACCGCGCCGGTCCAGTTGTGTCCTTTCATCGCGCGGGCCGGCAGGTTGACCAAACGTCCGTCGTGGCCGTTGGGACCAATGTCAACGATCCGGTCGCCGGTCGTGGCCAACGCGAAGTCCCAGGCCGCGACGACACTGTCGCCCTGGCCGGGTTCGCTCTGGAGATGCAGCGCATCGGCCTCGTCGAGCTCGACGGACGCGACGCGCGGCGCGTCGATCTTGCCGTTGTAATGAAGCGCCGTGGCCTGTGACCCCCGCGCTTCGTCACCGGCCGCCGCGAGCAGGAAGGACAGCCCGCTTGTGTCGGGCGGGTTCGTGGCCTCGGCCGATCCGTCGGCCCGGCGCGCCATGCCCGGATACTCCTTCGCCGGCCGCTGCCAGACGCTGCCCCGGCCGCTATCGCGGTCGAAGCTAGCGCCGACCCAGACCCATTCGCGTGCGAGAAGCGGCACGCCGGTCGAGACCGTCTGGCCTTCGGCACCGCCCAGCTTCAACGCGACCGCGCCGCTCTCGTCCAGGGCAAGCACGGCGCCGCGATCTTTGCCGACGTCCCAGGACCCCATGATCACCTGCTCGCCGTCGCCCGGCAGGGTCGGCCAGATCCAGGCGCACAGGGTGAAGCCTTCCGATGCCAGTAGATCGGCGTCATCATCGATCACCACGTAGGATCCCGCGTGGATCGGCTGAACGCGGGCCGGGTAGTCGCCGGAGGCCGGTGTCTCGACTACATGCTCGATCAGACCGCGTCCATCGGGATGCAGATCGCCGGACAACAGACGCACGATATCGGCGCGGAAGCCTTCCGTGTCCTCGGCGCTCACCTTGAAGGCGATGGTTTCACCGGGCGCCACGGCAAGGCGGTCGGCGTAGCCGATGATCTTCTTTTCGGGCAGCCCGCTCACGACGCCAGATCCTCGCCGGTCAGCGCCTTCCAGCGCAGACGGAACACCGCCCGCTCGGCCTCCAGGGCATCGTCGAACTCGGTATCGCCGATCAGCTCGACCGGCGTGCCTCTGGCGCCGGCCTTCTGCGCCAGACGCCATTTCCTGAACGGCTCGACGCAGACAAGGATATAGGGCGGCAGTGACGGGGCGGTCCGCATGGCGTTCAGCATGCGCCTGAGGTCGCCGCTATGGGGGCCGACGGGACGCGCCATGAATTCGGCGACAAGATCCTTGCGGCTGGGGTCGATGACGGGCATGGACGTGAGGCATTGTGGTTGAAGGCCGCCGCATCTTGGCCCGGCCCGCGCCAATGATCCAGTAGGCCGATCGACCGGCCGAGAAAAATCGTGAGGCCTTCATGGTTGACCCCGAGAGCGTTGCCGCCATCGCCGCTGAAACCGCGGCAACCGACATCATGCCGCGCTTCCGCCAACTGGCGACCGGCGACATCCGCGACAAGGCACCGGGCGACATGGTGACCGTCGCGGACGAAGCCGCGGAGGCGACGCTGTCCCGGCGGTTGCGCGACCTGCTGCCCGGCGCCCTGATCGTCGGCGAGGAAGCGGCATCCGCCGACCCGGCTGTGCTTGACCGGCTGTCCAGCGATCAGCCTGTTTGGATCATCGACCCGGTTGACGGCACGACCAACTTTGCCGCCGGGTTGCCCTTGTTCGGCGTTATGGTCGCGCTCAGTTGCCGCGGCGAAACCCGGGTGGCGTGCATCCACGATCCCGTGCATGGCGACATGGCATTGGCGTCGCGCGGCGACGGCGCGACATGTAACGGCAAGCCGATCCGCGTGGCCGCACCTAAGGAGCCGGCCCACATGTTCGGGACCGTCAAACTGCGGTTCGGCGACCGCTCCCTACCCTTAAGGATCGTCGAACGCTGCCAACAGGTGCCGCCCTTCGTCGATCTGCGCTGCGCCGCCCTGGAATACCTGGCGCTTGCCTCCGGCCGGCTTGACTACGGCCTCTACCGCAAGCTCGCGCCATGGGACCACGCGGCCGGCATGCTGCTGCATGCCGAGGCCGGCGGTTTTGCGCGGCATCTCGACGGCACGGCCTATCGTCCCGACGGACCACGTCAGACCGACGGCATGCTGATCGCGTCCGATGAAGCAAGCTGGACGGCACTTTACGATATCTTAATCGCGCCCAGTTAAGTTCCGGGCAAGAGCCGGCGGTCAGACATACAAACCCCACATTTTGCTAGCCCAATTGGGTAGATGGAATCGCTGGCGAGTCGGACCATATTGACCCCTTAGGCAAGCTAGGCCCGTCGGCTACGCTGACCGCCACGTATGAGGGCGCTTGAGCGAACTCATTCACCGTAAAGGTGCGGGTCAGCCGACATTCAAACGGTGACGATGTACTAGATGGTTGACCAGGCAAACAGAAACGACGCGTCCGAACGGGTGCCGCCTGAATTCGGCACGCTTCGCGCCGTCGATGAGTTGCCGTCCGAGGACTTCGTTGCCGCTGTCGAACAGCGCGCCGCTCTCAAAGGCGACGTCGCGGGCCGCAAGATCAACTGGCGCTTGCGCCGCCGGCTCAAACGGCTTGCGGGCGCCGTGATCGGTCTCGCCGTCGTGGCCGCGATCGCGGGCAGCGCTTACCTCTACCGCGAGGAGGGCGGCGACCCCTTGGGCGATTCGGTGACGGCGATCGGATCACCCGCCGACTCCGTCGGAACCTGGATCGAGGAACAGACAGCCGATTTGTCGGCCGACGGCGCGGGCGCGACGGGCACCTCGTCGGACACCGTCGTCAGTCAAGCGGATCAGGAGGTGCTTGCGTCCAACGCCGGCACATCGTCGCAGGAAACGACGCCCGAGCCCGTTCCGGAAACAGCGGCACCGGATGCCGCGGATACCGATGCGGGCGTCGCGGCCGTCGACCATGCGACAGCCGGTGATGCCGGGGCCACGGAAACGGTTGAGGCCGGTGTTTCCGGTGCCGAGACCGTCGAGAACCAAGCGGCCGACATTGTTGCCGTCGAGCCGGATGTTGAAACTGTCGACACCATGACCGTTGAAACGCCAGACCTCACAACACAGAACGAAGCGCAAGATGTCGTCGACAGCAGCGACAATGCCGATGTGGCGTCGACCGTCGAGAACCTTGCCGCCGACGAAGCGCTGGAGAGTGATATCGCGGCAACGGATGCCGTTCAGACCGTGACCGTCGAGACCGCAGCCGAAACGCAGGCGAGCGACGCCGCTTCGACGGAAGCGCGGGAAGTCGCGGATGTCGTTGTGCCGACACCGGAGACGCCGCCGTCTTCGGACGAGACCCTCGCCGACGAAGGCGCCCCGGAAGCCAGCACGGCCGTCGCGGAAACAACCGTGGATGACGCAGCCGTACCGCCCTTGCCCGCCGAGAACATCGCGGACATCGACGCTGCCCTGTCTGACGAGACGATCACCGATGAACCGGTTGAGGTCGCCGAGGTCACCGAACCCGTCGTGCCGGTCGCGGAACTGCCGATCGTCTCCTCTTACTCGCATTCGGGCATTCGTGCTGAGCTCACCGATTACGGCACCGCGGAGCAGGCCCAGGACGGTTGGCGCGAGTTGAAGTCCGAGCTAGGCGGCGTGGTCGGCGATCACAGTCCCGTCATCGAGGAAGGCTCTGCCGGCGCCGGACTGATCTATCGCGTCCAGATCGGCTATTTCGACTCCGCATTTGCCGCCGCCAACTTCTGCACCGCCGTCATGGACCGCAAGGTCACCTGCACCGTCATTCCCCAGTAAACGGCACTCACGCTGGCGGATGGGCGGTCATCGCGGCCCAGGCCCACTGCCCTTCCGTTTCGACGGCACCCGGCCGTTCACGGCGCAATCGTTTCAGCGCCGCGTCGGCATCGTCGCCGCGTTCGACCAGCAGACGCAGCGCGATCATGCCCGAACGGCCTTTGCCGCCGCGGCAGTGCAGGAGAACGCCGCCGCCACTATCCAGCACGGCGTGCAGGCGTTTTGAGAGGTCGGGCCAGAGTGCCGCGACGTCCGCGTTCGGGCCGCCGAAGTCGCGGATCGGCAGATGCGTCCAGTCGATCCCCTCCCGGCGCACCAGCGAGCCGAGCTCACCGCTGCCGCTGCGGTCCAATTCGGTCTGCTCTGTCATGGAGAGCACGATCGACGGCGCCCACTGCTTGATCTGCGCGAGGTCACAACCGAGGTCGCCATGGAGGCCTGGCAGCCGGCAAACGCCGATGCGCCCGCCGGAGTCGAGGGTTAGCGTTGCGATGGACAGCGTCCGGCGGTCAGCGGCCTTGTGCTCGATCACCTCCACCACGTCGCCCAGCTCAATGGCGGGATAGTGCTCGCGCATGCCCGCCAGCAACACCTCATCCGGCCAGGCGTCGACTTGTTCGAGAAAGTCAGCGACCTCGCTCAACGGCATCGATGTACAGCGTGTCACCTCGACAATCGCGGTCCGGGTCGGGTCGTCCTTGCAGACATACATCATCGGTCCCGGCACGACCGGTGCATCACGCCACCGGATGGTCGACGTTTTCTCGCCGCTCAAGACCTGCGGAAACAAACGGGTGACGACCTCAAGCCGTTGCATTGCCAGGTGCCGCGTGGATCAGCGACGCAGGCCTGCCTAAGGCGCGCGCTTCAGCCGGTGCATCAGGCTGGAGGTGTCCCAGCGGTTGCCGCCAAGCCGCTGGATCTCGGCATAGAACTGATCGACCAGCGCGGTCACCGGCAGCAAGGCGCCGTTGTTGTTGCGCGCCTCGGCAATGGCGATGCGCAAGTCCTTGCGCATCCAGTCGACGGCAAACCCGAAATCGTACTTGTCCTCCAGCATGGTGAGGCCGCGGTTTTCCATCTGCCAACTGCCGGCCGCGCCCTTGGAGATAACATCGATGACCTGTTTGCCGTCGAGACCGGCGCGCTGGGCAAAGTTGAGGCCTTCCGCCAACCCCTGGACCAGGCCGGCGATGCAGATCTGATTGGCCATCTTGCAGAGCTGACCGGAGCCGACCGGGCCCATCAGATTAACCGCCTTGGCGTAACACTCCATCACCGGCCGGGCATGCTCATAGTGCGCCTCGCCGCCGCCGCACATGATGGTGAGCTGGCCGTTCTGGGCACCCGCCTCACCGCCGGAGACCGGCGCGTCGACAAACCCCATGCCCTTATCGGCCAGCGCCGCCGCGACCTCGCGCGCGACATCGGCTGACGCGGTCGTGTGGTCAACAAAGACCGCACCGTTCTCCATGCCGTGGATCGCGCCCTCGTCGCCGGTGATGACGTCGCGGACACTGGGGTCGTCGCCGACACAGGCAAAGACGATTTCCTGGCCCTTGGCCGCCTCGGCCGGGCTCGCGGCGCTGGCGCCGCCATGCTGATCGACCCAGGCCTTCGCCTTCTCCGCGTTGCGGTTAAAGACGGTGACCTCATGGCCTTTGGCGGCCAGATGACCGGCCATGGGGTAGCCCATGACCCCCAATCCGAGGAACGCAACCTTCACGACGTTTTCTCCCTGGCGAACGTGACCTGTTATCACGACATATCATGCGAGGACGCATCATAGGCGGCGGGCTTTGCTCCTGGCAACGCAGGCTGAGCCTTGCTCTCGACGCCAAGATGCGTATGCTCGCGCGCGAATCAATCCTGTGGGGTCTCAACCATGCTGGCGTCGATTTTCGTTACCATCGTTTTTGGCGTTTTAGGCATCCTCGGCCTGTTTATCGCGGCCGGCTCGCCGCACGGCTCCAGCGTCTATATGGGCCTGGGCTTGGTGGTTCTGTCCTGGTTCCTGCTGGTCGGCTATCACGCGAACCGGTCCGAGAAAGCCGCCCGGGCGGAAGACGCCCACTGATCCATGTCCGGCCCTTGGCGGGGCCGTTCGCCACGCGCCTTAAATTCGCCCGTTTGGGCGGTGACAGTCTGGCCCCATGACAACAATGATCGCCGAGGAGACTGAAACCATGTCGCCTCAACGCCGAATCTTCACCAGCCTTTGCCTGGCCTCGACCATGGCGCTCGGCGCGCCGGTGGCGCTCGCCGACGATGAAGCGGCGCCGGAGTCGGAGCAAAATCCCGCCGTGCTGGCCGAAGAGGCCGCCGAAAAGCTGATGCTGGCACTGGAACTGATGCTGATGGCGATCCCGCAATACGCCATGCCGGAGATCATGGATAACGGCGACATCATCATCCGCCGCCTTAATCCCGAAGACGGCGAGACGTCGGACGACCCTGAAGCCGACGAAACGGAAATCTAAGCCGACCTTCATTTCTCCCCCGGGGCCGTGTTAAGACCCCGCCGCCATGTTGACCTTAAGCGATATCACCGTGCGCCTGGGCGGACGGGTCATTATTGACGGCGCCAGCGCGACGATCCCCGACGGCCATCGTGTCGGGCTGATCGGCCGCAATGGCGCCGGCAAGTCGACCCTGCTGAAGGTCATCACCGGCGAATTGGACCCCGACGGCGGCGATGTCGAGCTCGGCCGGAACCGGCGCATCGGGCTGATCGCCCAGGAGGCGCCGTCTGGCGACGGAACGCCACTGGAGACGGTGCTGGCCGCCGACATCGAACGCGCCGGCCTTCTGGCCGCCGCCGAAAGCGAGAAAGATCCAGCGAAGATCGGTGACATCCATAACCGTCTGGCCGATATCGATGCCTATGCCGCGCCGTCGCGGGCCGCGCGCATCCTGGCCGGTCTGGGCTTTACCGAGGCCGAGCAACACCAGCCGATCGAGAGTTTCTCCGGCGGCTGGCGCATGCGCGTTGCTTTGGCGGCACTGTTGTTCACAGAGCCCGAGATCCTGCTGCTGGACGAGCCCAGCAACCATCTGGATCTCGAAGCGACGCTGTGGCTGGAATCGTTCCTGAAGAGTTATCCCAAGACGCTGATCGTGGTGAGCCACGAACGCGATCTCCTGAACAACGTGGCCAATCACATTCTGCATCTGGCGGGCGGCAAGCTGACGCTCTACCCAGGCGGCTACGACGACTTCGAACGGCTGCGCGGCGAACGCCTGGCGCAGTTGGAGGCACTGCGCACCAAGCAGGAGCAGCAGCGCAAGCACCTGCAAGGCTATGTCGACCGCTGGCGCTACAAGGCCCATACGGCGCGCCAGGCGCAGAGCCGTTTGAAGGCGCTGGCGCGTATGCAGCCGGTCGCCTCGATTGCGGAAGGCGAGACGATCGCGTTCGAGTTTCCCAATCCCAGCGAATTGAAGCCGCCGCTGGTGACCTATGACGGCATTGCCGTCGGTTACCGGCCCGACGAACCGGTCCTGGAGGATGTTGGCCTGCGCCTCGATCCCGACGATCGCATCGCGATGTTGGGACGCAACGGCAACGGCAAGACGACCCTTGCCCGGCTTCTGGCGCACCGGTTGGAGCCGATGGCGGGCGACCGTCACGAAGCCAACAAGCTGAAGGTCGGGTATTTCGCCCAGCACCAGGTCGAGGAATTGCGTTCCGGCGACACGCCGCTGCAGCACATGACCCGTTTGATGCCCGACGCCAAACCGGCCGCCGTGCGCGGTCAGCTTGGCCGGTTCGGCTTCTCCGGCGACAAGGCGCTGACGGAGGTCTCGAAGCTGTCCGGTGGCGAGCGCGCGCGACTGGCGCTGGCGCTTATCACCCGCGAAGCACCCCACGTGCTGATCCTGGACGAACCGACCAACCATTTGGACGTCGATGCGCGCGAAGCGCTGGTGCAGGCGATCAACGACTTCACCGGTGCCGTCATCCTGGTGAGCCACGACCGCCATCTCGTCGAGCTGACGGCCGATCGCCTGTGGCTGATCGCCGACGGGACGGCGCGCGAGTTTACCGGCAGCCTGGACGACTACCGACGTCAGGTCCTGAGCGGTTCGAGCGAAGCGAAGGACGCTGCCGAGCCAAGCGGCAAGGTCAACCGCAAGGAAGCGCGCCGCGCCGCCGCCAAGGCGCGGGAACGCACGAGCGCGCTGCGCAAACAGGTCAAGGAAGCCGAAGCGCTGATCGAAAAGCTGTCGCGCGAGCGCAGCGACATCGACCACGCGCTCTTTCATCCCGACCAGTATGAAGGCGACAAGGCCGGCCAGCCCGCGACCCAGCTGATGAAGAAACGCGCCGACATCGAAAGGCGCCTGGAAAAGGCGGAGGCCGACTGGCTGGACGCTCAGCACAAGCTGGAAGCCGCCGAAAGCGACGCGGCCTGATCGCACCGACGACATTACCGACAGGGGGCCATCATGATGCCTGTTACTCTGGCAAGAAGGATCGTATGGCTGACCGCCGCCGTGCTCGCGACGGCGTTGGCTTTGTCGCCTGTCTACGGCCAGGAAACGAACGGCATCGTCGTGCTTCAGTCGGACAAGGGCACACGGCACGGTGCGGCCGCGCAGATGAAGGGCGTCGCCCTGACGATCGACTCCTATCTGCAGGTGGTCGACTCGACCCACGACATCGCACCGTTCGATGTGTGGGAGGCGGCGCAGACCCTGGATGCTGCGCTGGCCTTCTTTCCCGCCGGTACGGTGTTCGTGTCGGCCGTCGACGGCGGTCCGTTGTCGGACCGGCAGCCGGTCGTGATGCTGACCGAGACCGGACAATTCATCGCGACGCCGGACAACGGTACGTTGACGCTGGTCGCCGAGAACTACGGTGTCGCCGAGGTGCGTGTCATCGAGGTGACGCGCAACCCCGAACCGGGCGATCAGTACTATTACACGTTCGCTGGGCGTGACGTGTTTGTCGCAACGGCCGCCGCGCTCGCCGGAGGGGTTATCCGTTTCGACGACGTCGGACCATCGGTCGGCAACGCGTACGTTCGCCTCGGCCTCGACGAGCCCAGAATCGGCGCCGGCACCGTCACCGGGTTCGTCAGCCTGATCCACCATCCCTTCGGCAATCTGTGGACCAACATCGACCAGGAGACCTTCGGCTCACTCGGCGTCAGCTACGGCGACGTGCTGACCGTAACGATCTCCGAAGGTGACCGGGTCGTCTATCAGGAATCAGCGACCTATGCCGCCGCCTACCCCGACATCGAGCCCGGCGCGCCAATAATTCTCCTGAACAACGTCGGCAACATGTCATTGGCACTGAGTTTCGCGAACTTCGCGGAGGCCCACGGCATCGGTGCAGGACCGCAGTGGCAGATTACCTTTGAACGCTGACGCGATCGAGGAAACGGTCAAGCCTGCTGGCGCTCGTAATGGGCGCGCGCCTTCGCACGATTGCCGCATGTGGTCATCGAACACCAGCGCCGTGTGTGGCCACGCGACGTGTCCAGGAACAGCCAACCGCAATGGTTACCCGGGCAGGTCTTGACGTGGTCGATTTGACCTGACGTCAGAAGCTCCGATGCCGACCACGCGACCGGTCCCACGAGCCATGCCTCAGGACTATCGCCGGCGTCGTAGGTTACGCCGCCCTCGCCCGCGACAAGCCGCGCATGGCGCGCGCCCAGCGCCATCGCCTTGTTGAGCCGCTCGATGTCGTCGCTCGCGGGCTCGCGTCTGCTGTCTGGCGACAGAAGCCGATGCAGGCTCTCTCTGAGCACAAGGCACGACCTCCACGTTCGGGAATCGCTCCTTGGTTGCTGGCCGGCAGCCAACAGGCCGACACGGCGGCCCCACACCAGAAGGTCATCGCAGCTATCCAGAAACTCCCGCTCGATGCCAGCAGAACCGCGATTGGCGGTGTTGACGAAATCGAGACACAGCCGGCCGCCGAACAAGCCCAACGATCCCGCGTTCAATGACACCATCGCCATCACCCTTCGCGACGTCAGATCTAACCAGTTTAGCGGTTGACTCCGCCATTCCCTAATCTCAATATCTAACCTATTAAATGGTTAGGAATGCTTGTGGTGCAAGAATCAGGCGATACGGCCGTCCTGACATGGCGCGGTATCAGAAGCGGCATACCGGACATTGCGCCGGTCGCGCTCTATGCCGTCGTGCTCGGCATCGCCTTTGGCGCGGCGGCGCAGCAGGCCGGTCTGACCGGAACCGAAACGGCCTTGATGAGCGCTGCCGCGTTTTCCGGCGCCGCGCAGTTTGTCGCGCTCGACATGGGCCTGGATCGCGCCGGCCTGGGCGCGTTGCTGCTGGCGGTGCTGGCCGTCAACACGCGGCATGTTCTGCTCGGCGCGGCGCTCCATCCGTGGCTGCGCCATCTCGGCCCGTGGCGGCGGTTCGGCGCCGCGGCCTTGCTGAGCGATGCGAACTGGGCGATGGCCATGCGGTACCGCGCGCAAGGCGGCAACGATGTCGGCGTGCTCGTCGGCGGCGGATTGGCGCTGTGGATCTGCTGGTTTGCCGGCACGGTGGCCGGTCTGACCGCCGCCAGCGCGCTGCTGGACCCCGAGCGCTATGGCCTGGACGTACTGATGCTCGCTTTTTTCACCACCGTCCTGGTCGGCATGTGGCGCGGGCGCACCAACGTTCTGCCGTGGACGGCAGCGGCGATCGTCTCCCTGATTGGCCTGTGGCTGCTGCCGACAAACTGGCACATCATGGCCGGCGCGCTGGCCGGCGGCATTATGGGCGCCGCACGCTACCGTGAGTGACGCCTCGACCATCCTCGTCATCGTGGCTCTGGCCGCGGTGACCTACCTGACCCGGGCCGGCGGCCTGTTGATCATGAGCGTCGTGCCGGTAACACCGCGAACCGAAGCCTTCCTGGACAGCCTGTCGAGTTCCGTGATGGTCGCCATCGTCGTGCCCGCGCTGCTCACCGGCGATACCGGCACCGTTATCGGTATCGTCGCGGTCGTGGTCGCCACGGTGACGACGAAGAACATGCTGATCGCCATGACGGCGGGCGTCGCGGTTGCCGCTCTGACCCGGCTGCCCCTCGGCGTCTAAGCGGCGGCTTTACCAGCGCCGCACGACGGCATCGGTCAACAGTTCGATCCCGTCCTCGGTCACCAACACGGTTTCCTCGAAGTCGCCGACATAGCCCATGTGGCGCACGCTGCGCTCGACACACAGCACCATGTCTTTCTGCAGGACGGTTTGATCGGACTCGACCAGCCATGGCGAGTCCCAACCCAGGCCGATGCCATGGCCGAAACCCTTGAACGCGCCCTCCAGGGGGAAACCCTGTGTTTCCAGCGCTTCGCGCCCGACCCGCGCGACCTCGGCGGCGGTGACGCCGGGCCGGATGACCTCCATGGCCGCCTGAACGGCGACAATGGGTGCCTCGAACACGCGCACCTGTTCGGCGGTCGGCTGGCCGATGGGTTTCGAGCGGGCGTGATCGAAATAGTAGCCGTCGACCGCGCCGGAGATCCCGACATGGAACCAGTCGCCGTCCTCCAACACATCGTCGGATCCCCAGGTCGGAAAGCTGTTGGCGACCGCGCGCGGGTTGTTGCCGCCGCGCCCCGACGACATGAAGGAGTTGTAGAGAATGCCGCCCTGGGTCACCAGGACCTCCATACCGGCGGCGACCACCTCGCCATGGCTGACGCCCGCCTCGGCGCGGTCCAGCATGGCCTCGGTCGCCTGGCTGCCGACTTTTGAGGCACGCCTCAGCGCGGCGATCTCGCCCGGCGATTTTACCATGCGGATGGCCGTCATGATCTCGTCGGCCGGCAGCCACTCGGCTTCTGGAAACGCCGCCGATAACCGGCGGT
>JANQGO010000351.1 GCA_028277285.1 Alphaproteobacteria bacterium
CGACTTAGCCGAAGGTCAGGACGACGGTCATGTCCTGATGGCAGGCCCCGTGTCCTTCTCCTTCAACGGCGTCATGGCGCCCCATCTGACGGCCTGAGATGACCGACGTCCTGACCTTCGGCTGCCGCTTGAACACCTACGAGTCCGGTGTCATCCGCGGCCACGCGGAAGCCGCCGGCCGCGACGACCTGATCGTCGTCAACACCTGCGCGGTGACCGCCGAGGCCGAACGCCAGGCGCGCCAGCAGATCCGCAAGGCGCGCCGCGAACGCCCGGACGCGACGATCGTCGTCACCGGCTGCGCCGCCCAGATCGATCCGCAAGCCTGGGCCGATCTGCCGGAGGTCGACCGGGTGGTCGGCAATACCGAGAAGCTGGAGCCCGGAACCTGGGCGAAGGCCGACGGTCCGGCCATCCACGTCACCGATATCATGACCGTGCGCGAAACCGCTGCCCATCTGGTGCCCAGCTTCAACGACCGCGTGCGTGCGTTCGTCGAAATCCAGAACGGCTGCGATCATCGCTGCACGTTCTGCATCATCCCCTTCGGACGCGGCAACAATCGCAGCGTTCCCGCGGGCCGCGTCGTCGACGAGGTCAGGACGCTCGTCGAATGCGGCTACCGGGAAGTCGTGCTGACCGGCGTCGACATCACCGGATGGGGCACCGACCTGCCGGGCACGCCGAGCCTGGGCCACCTCGTCCGCACGCTGCTCGACCGGGTGCCGGATCTGCCGCGCCTCAGGCTGACATCGCTCGACATCGCCGAGGTCGACGAGACCCTTTACCGCGTCATCGCCGAGGAGCCGCGTTTGATGCCGCATCTGCATCTCTCCTTGCAGGCCGGCGATGCGATGGTCCTGAAGCGCATGAAGCGACGCCATCAGCCCGAGCAGGCCGTGGCGTTCTGCGATCTCGTGCGCCGTTTGCGACCCGACGCGGTGTTCGGCGCCGATCTTATCGCCGGTTTTCCGACCGAGACCGAGGCGATGTTCCAGGCGACGCTGGACCACGTCACCGATTGCGGCCTGACCTATCTTCATGTTTTCCCCTATTCGCCGCGGCCCGGCACGCCGGCGGCCAAGATGCCGCAGGTCGCCAAGGCCGAACGCAAGGCCCGCGCTGCGCGGCTGCGCGATGCCGGCCAAGCGGCCCAGGACGCCTTCCTGAAGTCCCGTGTCGGCCAGCGCGCAACGGTACTGGTCGAGCAAGCCTCGTCCGGCCGCACCGAGCAGTTCGCGCCGGCGCGGCTGACCCATGGTGCGGCCGAGGGCGACTTGGTCGAGGCACGCCTGACAGGCATCGACAACGGCACCTTGCTGGCCGAGGCGGCCTGATGGCCGAAGGCGGCTGGTTCTCCCGGCTGAAGGCCGGCCTGTCACGCTCGTCCGGGCGGCTGACCGACAGCATCGGCGCGATCTTCACCAAGCGGCGGCTTGACGACGACGCGCTTGAAGAACTGGAAGAGGCCCTGATCGCCGCCGATATCGGCGTCGCGACATCGGCCAAGCTGACCGCCGACCTCGCCAAGAAGCGCTTCAACAAGGAAGTGAGTCCCGAAGAGGTGCGCCAGGATCTCGCCGACAGTATCGCGGAAATCCTGGAGCCGCTGGCGCAGCCGCTGGCGCCTGACGCCGCCAACCATCCGCACGTCATCCTGGTCATGGGCGTCAACGGCACCGGCAAGACGACGACCATCGGCAAGCTCGCCAAGCAGTTCGCCGATGACGGCAAGAAGGTCGTGATGGCGGCCGGCGATACGTTTCGCGCCGCGGCCATCGAACAGTTGCAGATCTGGGGCGACCGGACCGGCGCCGAGGTCGTCTCCGGCAAGCAGGGCGGCGATGCCGCAGGCCTTGCCTATGAGGCCCTGCAGCGTGCCCAGGCCCATCATGCCGATATCTTGCTGATCGATACCGCCGGGCGTCTGCACAACAAAGACGAGCTGATGGCCGAGCTGCAGAAGATCCTGAGGGTCATCGCCAAGCTCGCGCCCGAGGCACCCCATGACCGCATCCTGGTGCTGGACGCAACGACGGGTCAAAACGCCCATGCCCAGGCCGAGACCTTCGGCCAGATGGCCGATGTCAGCGGCTTGGTCGTCACCAAACTGGACGGCTCGGCGCGCGGCGGCGTCGTGGTCGGTCTTGCTGACCGTTTCGGCCTGCCGATCCACGCCATCGGCGTCGGCGAGAGCGCCGAGGATCTGCGCGCCTTTGACGCGCGCGACTTCGCCAAGTCCCTGATGGGGCTCGCGTAGAGTGTTCTCTCGTTGGCATCCCCAGCCCACTCCCCCGCCCGGCCACCCATGGCAGCATCCTCGGGGTGGCCGGGCGGGGGAGTGGGCTGGCGCCGATCCCGCGCGAGCGGGCACCGTTTGAGAACCGCGCCCGCGCAATGCCTTGCATTCCGCGCCGCCGCTGCCTATGTCAGGGTCCGCTGCCGGGCCCGGCCGACCCTCACCTTACGGACAGGACACCATGATCGAATTTGACCTCCGCGCCGATGACGACGAAGACGATGACGACAAGGACAACGGCAAGTCGTCGGGCAAGAAAGACAAGAACCGCGCGGTTCAGAGGATCCTGTTCGACGCCCGCACGATCCTGCTGTTCGGCGAGATCAACGAGAAGATGGCGCGCGAAACGGTCTCCCAGCTCCTGGCGCTTGACGAAGAAGGCGCTGAGCCGATCAAGATGGTGATCAGTTCGCCGGGCGGTCACGTCGAGTCGGGCGACGCCATCCACGACATGATCCAGTTCGTGCGCGCGCCCGTGAAGGTGATCGGCACCGGCTGGGTGGCAAGCGCCGGCGCGCATATCTTCCTGGCGGCCGCCAAGAACAACCGCTACTGCACACCGAACACCCGCTTCCTGCTGCACCAGCCCATGGGCGGTGTCGGCGGCAAGGCGACCGAAATCGATATCGAGGCCAAGGAAATCCTCAAGATGCGCGAGCGTCTCAACAAGATCATCGCCGAGGAAACCGGTCAGCCGATCGAGCGTGTTGCCAAGGATACCGACCGCAACTATTGGATGGGGCCGGACGAAGCCAAGGAATACGGCGTCGTCACCCACATCATCAACAGCTCCAAAGACGTCTGATCGCGCCCGGGCCAGGGGCTGCCGAAACATGGTTTTTTGTTGTTTTCCCTCTCCCCTTGAGGGCAGGGCTATTGCATATGGCTTATTGCGTTGGTGAGATAGTCTTCTTCCCAAGCACATCTTTTGATGCGTCGTCGGATGGAT
>JANQGO010000399.1 GCA_028277285.1 Alphaproteobacteria bacterium
GCCCGGCGTCATGCGGATGCGGGTCGAGCCATAGGCCCAGAACAGGCCGGACAGCAGCGCCATCCAATCGCCGGTATTGCGCGGGATGGGTAGCCCGCCGTCGCCGCCCAGGATGACGTAGAGGCCGGCCAGGCCGAGCACGATCGCCAGCACGCGCGGGAAGGTCAGCCGGCGTTTCATCAGCGTGATCTCGAAGATCGTCGCCCAGGCCGGCGAGACGTAGAACAGGATGAGCGCCCGCGCGACTTCGGTCAGGACCAGGCTGTCGGCATAAAGCACGAAGGCACCGCCGGTGAAGAACGCGGTCTTCCACGACGCCAGGCCTGTCGGTTTGCCCGCCGTCACGCGCCATAGGGCGATCGGCAGCAGCACGATGAACGGCGTCAGGAACTGGCCGACGCCCGCCCAGGCCGCGTCAAGTCCCGCATCATGAAACTCGCGCATCGGTATCCAGAAGAGCCCCCAGCACGCCGCCGACGCCACCAGCATCAGCGACGGCACCAACTGGCCGCCTTCGATCGGTTTGTTCATCGGCCCTTGAACCGCCGCGATGGTCTAGCGCGCACGGCCGAGAACACGTTCGTCATGGTTCATGGAGGCTCCTCGGCCGATGGTTCTGGACGGCCACAGGCTGGCAGGCACCGGCGGAGGCCACGTGGCTTTCGATGGCCCTAAGCTAGTCTGGAAGCGGGTCTGTCACCAGCCTTGGGAATCACGGCTTCGCGGGCGAGGTTCGCCAAGCGGGCCTGTCGGACGGTATGGTCGCATCAGGCATAAGCAGGTCATCCCATGCATGACAACCTTAGAAACTGGGTTCTGCTTATCTCCATGGGCGCGGCGGTCGGCCTGATCGCGCTCAACGAGACCGCCGTCGGCCTGACCCTGCCGACGATCAGCCACGAGCTCGCCATCTCGGCGACCGCGACCCATTGGGTGGTGAACGCCTATTTGCTCGTCTTAGCCGCCTTCATTGCCGTCTTCGGAAAGCTCGGCGATCTGGTCGGTTTGAAACCTCTCTATTTCGGTGGTGTCGTCGTTTTCGGCCTGTCGTCGGTGGCGTGCGCGCTGGCCGATTCCGGCACCGTGCTGATTGCCGCCCGTGCGGTCCAGGGACTGGGCGCGGCGGCGCTTTATCCGGCGTCGCTCGCCATGAGCACGATGATCTTTCCGCCTGAGCGCGAAGGCTGGGCGCTCGGCGTTTTCAGCGGGGTCGGCGCCGGCTTCCTGGTACTCGGGCCCCTTGTCGGCGGCTTCTTCACCGAAGTCGTCTCGTGGCGCTGGATCTTCTGGATCAACGTGCCGCTTGCCATCGTCACCATCGTGCTCGTCTTGATCTGCGGCTTCACAAGCCCGCGGGAGGCTCGGTCGCGCCGGTTCGATATCGTCGGGCTCATCACCCTGGTCACCGGGTTGGCGGCTCTCGTCGTCGGGCTGATGGAGGGTGCCGCCTGGGGCTGGGGTTCGCTTAAGACGTTATCGGTGTTCGCGGTCGCGGCGGTCTTGCTGATCGCCTTCTGCTTTGCGGAGCTTCGCCAGGCGGCGCCGCTGATCCGCGTCGCCCTTTTCGCCGACGGTGTCTTTTCTTTCGCCAATCTGGCGGTCTTCATCGGCATGTTTCAGCGCATGGTGTTGGCGGTGTTCGGCGCGCTCTATCTGCAGCACACGCTTGGCATGAACCCGCTGGTCGCCGGGCTTGCGTTGTTGCCTGCCATGGTGCCCATACCGATCGCGGCAATCTACGCCGGCCAGCTCTCCGACCGGATGCCGTCGCTGCGCTTGACCATGATCGGGCTAGCCCTGATCGGCGTTGGTTTCCTCTGGTTTGCCGGCGCGATGGTCATGGAGAGCTATGTGGTTCTCGTGCCGGCTCTGGTGATCTGGGGGGTCTTCATGGCGCTCACCCTGGCGCCGCCGCGCAAGGCCGCCATGGCGCAGGTCGAGGACGACATGCGCGGCGAGGCAAGCGGCATTCTGCTTGGCGCCCAGCTTCTGGGCGCGACGGTCGGTGTTGCCTTTGCAAGCGCGGTGCTCTCGATCACCGATAGCTACGCCGCTGTCTTTGTGGCCAGCGCCGCCGTCACGCTCGCCATCCTGGCTCTCGGCCCATTGATGGCGCGAGGCGGGCGGCCCGGTTAGCCGGTGGACGGCGACACGCGGCATCGCGCAATTCGGTTGATCGCTATCGCCGATGCGACATATAGGGGGTCCCAGCAAGGCGCCACGGACAGTAAACACGCCTGAATGCGTATATTTTTCAATACCTTGACTTACTTCGGCGACGTCGTTGTCAGCAGCGGCGTGCTGGCCCACTTGATCGACCGCTATCCCGACGCGCGGTTTACCATCGCCTGCGGCGAACAGCCCTCTGTCCTGTTCACCGAGGTGCCGCGGCTGGAACGCCTGATCCCGATCACCAAGCAGCCGATGCGCCTGCATTGGTGGCATGTCTGGTGGCCGGCGGTGACCAAACGCTGGGACCTGGTGGTCGATCTGAAGGGGTCGGCGGCGCCCTACCTGCTGGCGGCCAAGAGACGCCTGGTGTTTCGACCGACCCGGGATACCGGTGGCGACCGGACGCTGGAATGGGCGCATCTGATGGGTCTGGAGCAGTTGCCGGCGCCGAGGATCTGGACCGGCGCCCGCCACGAGGGCGCCGCCGACCGGCTGCTGGGCGACGGCCGGCCGCTGCTGGCGTTGGGTCCCTCGGCCAACTGGGCGCCGAAGATATGGCCGGGCGAGCGGTTCGCCGAACTGGCGGTGCGGCTCACCGCGGCCGATGGGATCCTGCCCGGGGCCAGGATCGTCCTGCTCGGCACGGAGGCGGATCGGGAGCTTGTATCCGGCCTTCACGAGAACCTGCCGGAAGACCGGATGATCGATCTGTTCGGCAAGACCGATCTGTTGACCGCGGCCGCGGTCCTCAAACGCTGCGACTTCTTTGTCGGCAACGATTCCGGCCCGCACTGCCTGTCGATCGCCGCCGGCATTCCCGGCCTGGGCTTGATGGGGCCGTCACGCAGCCTATTCGGGATCGACCCGCCGCCCGCCGTGGCGCCTTGGGCGCCCAAGGCCGGCCTGGTCTATTCCACCAAGAGCTTCGATGAACTGACCGGCGGACCGGACTACGACCGGCACACGGTGGGCAACCTGATGGGTTTCCTCAGCGTCGACGCGGCCGAGGAAGCGGCTGTCGCGCTTTGGCGGCGCTGCGAGGGCCTCGACCGTTAGGCGGCTTCCGCCGCGTCGGTGCCGCCGACGGTCAGGCCTTCGATCAGCATGGTCGGCTGACCGACGCCGACCGGGACGCCCTGGCCGTTCTTGCCGCAGGTGCCGATGCCGGTGTCGAGTTGCAGGTCGTTGCCGATGGCCTTGACCCGCGT
>JANQGO010000098.1 GCA_028277285.1 Alphaproteobacteria bacterium
GCGGCGTTGCTGCATCAGGGTTTCCCCCATTGTGCAAAATTCCCCACTGCTGCCTCCCGTAGGAGTCTGGGCCGTGTCTCAGTCCCAGTGTGGCTGATCGTCCTCTCAGACCAGCTACAGATCGTAGGCTTGGTAGGCCGTTACCCCACCAACAACCTAATCTGACGCGGGACCATCCAGGAGCGGCCGAAGCCTTTCCCCCGAAGGGCGTATGCGGTATTAGCCACCGTTTCCAGTGGTTGTTCCCCACACCTGGGCAGGTTCCCACGCGTTACTCACCCGTCCGCCACTAAGGTAACCTAGCAAGCTAGGGCCTTCGTTCGACTTGCATGTGTTAGGCACGCCGCCAGCGTTCGTTCTGAGCCAGGATCAAACTCTCAAGTTTGATGTGCTCGCTCAACGATCGTTCGGTTTCACGCTCAAAGAAAAAGGATCGGGAGATCCTTTGTCTTAATCTTAGATGCGTGTCCGTACGTCGTCATACGGGCAGTGCTTGCGCACCGCCGTCCACGCATCTCTTCCATATCTTCACAAGTCAAAGAGCAACCGCCCGAAAGCGGCCTCAAGCGGCCAATTGGCTGCGAGGGAGGCGCTGTATACGCTCGGGGTTTGACCTTGTCAAACGGCCTTCGCAAAAAAAACGACGAGGCCCCGAAAGGACACCCGCCGGCTCAACGCCAGATTTTACAAATGGTTGTGGTAGCAGGCAGATTCAAGACCCGTCTTGGCTCTGCGGTTGACATTCTTAACACCGTGACTCATGGTGCCCGCGGCTTGGTGGGGACTTCTAAGTCAGCCGTCCGCGGGTCGAGTCCCGGGCGGTCACAGCAGGTATTTTATTAGAGTCAGTTTCGGAGTGTCGGGCATGATCAGGCGCCTTGCCGCCTCGCTAGGTCTATGCAGCACCATCGCATTGACCGCCGGTTTGACTTTAACTACCGGAAACAACGTCGTTTTTGCCGACGAGACCGAGGAAGTGTCGGATCGCATGGTCCAGGCGCTGGGCGGCGCCTCGGGCATGACGGCGCTGCGCCGGGAGGTCGGGCGCGGCGACACCCTGCTGGAAATGCTGGTCAGTGCCGGAAGCTCGGTTTCCGAGGCCGACCGGGTCATCGACGCCATGTCGAACTATTTTAGTCCACAGCGGCTCCAGATCGGCCAGGTCATGACCGCGGTTTTTGACACCCAGGCCGATGAAAGCGGCCTTCGCCTGGCCGCGGTCAGCCTGAGCACCACAGAGGGTTATGTGGTGGCCAACCGAACCGGCGATGGCGGGTACATCGCCTCGCTTTCCACGGTGCCGCTGGAAGAGGCCCTGGTGGTGCCGTTGCCGGAGGACTTGCCGGCCGCCCGGATTCCGACCGTCAGCAGGCTCGAGGTGCGCCGCGGCGATACGCTGATCCGCATGGTCATGCGCGGCGGCGCGACGCGGGCCGACGGCCAGGCCGCGATCGGCGCCTTGACCGAGCTGTTCGACCCCAAGGGCCTGCAGGTCGGCCAGACCCTTGAAATGGTCATGACGCCGGATGTCGTCGCCGGCCATCCGGTGATCGCCTCGCTCAGCCTGTCGCTCGACGACGGCGGCTTCGTTGTCGTCGAACGCAATGCGAACGGCACCTTTGCGGCGCGCCAGTCCGATACCGCCGCACCGACCGGCGAGACCGCCGTGCAGGCCGAGAGCGAGATCGGTCCGTTTCTGGAAACGCTGGCGACCGGCGGCGCCAAGATCGAGCAATACCGCATCGCGTCCGGCGATACGCTGATGGATCTGATGATCAAGGCCGGCGCGACCGTGATCGACGCCGATCGCGCCTCGCGCGCGCTGGCGACCCAGTACAACGAACGCCACCTGCAGATCGGCCAGTCGCTCTACATCGTCATGACGCCGGGCCCCCGGGGTTCCGGCCTGCATGTTCTGGGCATGGCTATCCTCGATGCCGGCGACGACGGGATGGTCATCACCCAGCGTGCCGACGACGGCCTGGACTTCGTCGGTTATCCGGCCAGCGACAACCTGGATGTCGCCATGCTGGCGACGCTGCTTGGTGAACCGGCGATCGACGACGGCCGCGAGGCCACGCAGTTTGACGGCGGCGGCCTGGCGGTCGAGACGCTGAGCCTGGGGCGCGGCGACACGATCATGGCGCTGCTGTTGCGCGCCGGCGCCGAACGGGTCGAAGCCGACCGCGCGATCCGCGCCATTCGCGAACACATTGATCCGCAACGTCTCCAGGTCGGTCAGGAAATCCGCATCGCGTTCGACGGCACGGACAGCGACGACAGAGAGTTGCTTTCGGTCAGCATCCAACTTGATGACAGCGACTTCGTGCAGGCCGACCGCAGCGGCTCAACGTTTGTCGGCCGCCGCACGACGGCCGCGCTCAATCCCGGCCTGGCGCTGACGCTACAGACCCAGCCCGGCCCCAATCCGACACCTATTCCCGAAGGCGACGATCAGCTGGGTGAGGATGCGGTTGTCGCATCCGTCGATCCCGAACAGGTATCGGCCGTCTTCACCCCGCACGTCCCGCCGGTCACCGAGATCGAATCCCAGCAGGTTCTCTCGGCCGCGGCGACGCAATACTGGTTCGAGATCCAGGACGGCGACACGCTGCCCGGCCTGCTGCGCATCATGACCCGCAACGGCAAGGAGATTGACGCCGTCGTCGATGTGGTCGGCAACAACTTCGACCTCAGCGATCTCGGCGAAGGCCAGCAGATGATCGCCATCACCGACGACGATGGCGCGGGCACCCACATCATCGCCGTCAGCCTGGACGCCGGCGATGACGAGACCATCGTGGTCGTACGCCAGCGCGATGGCGGCTATCAGCTGCGCCGCGCGTCGAGCCATGTCGACCTCGCCGACTTCCAGATCGCCGCCATCGACGAGAGCGAGGTCGTCGAGGACAGCGCCGCCACGCCCGCCGATGTCGCGGCGGCCTGGCCCAATGCGCCGTCCGACCTCAGCGTCGAAACCGCGGCATTCGGTTCCGGCGACACCTTGATGGATGTCCTGCTGGGCCTGGGCGTCGAACAGATCGAAGCGCACAGCGCGGTCGAGGCGTTGCGCGATGTCTATAACCCCCGCCACATCCGGGCCGGTCAGGACATGGACGTCATGCTTCAGGACGGTGCGCTTTACGGCATGATGCTGCGCACCGCCCCGGGCGAACGTGTCGATGTCGCCATGGGGGATGACGGATTCACCGCGCGCGTCGTCGAGATGCCGTTGACGTCGACGCAGGTCGCCGCCGAGGGCGTGATCAACTCCTCGCTTTATCAGGCCGCCGTTGATGCCGGCGTGCCGCCGGCCGTCCTGGCCGACATGATCCGTGCCTACAGCTTCGACGTCGACTTCCAGCGCGAGATCAAGGTCGGCGACAGCTTCGCCATTCTTTATGAGGAGTTTGTCGACGAGGACGGCAATGTCGTGCGTTACGGCGCGCCCACCTATGCCGCTTTGCGCGTCTCCGGCGCGACCTTGCAGATCTACCGTTACACACCCGAAAGCGGCTTTGCCGACTACTTCAACGATCTCGGTGAGAGCGTCCGAAAGGCGTTGCTCAGGACGCCGGTCGACGGCGCGCGCATCACGTCCGGCTTCGGCATGCGCGACCATCCGCTGCTCGGTTATTCGCGCATGCACAAGGGCGTCGATTTCGGCGCCGCGCCCGGCACGCCGATCCTGGCGGCCGGCGACGGCACCATCGAGTTCATCGGGCGCAACAGCGGCTACGGCAACTACATTCGCATCCGCCACAACGACACCTACAAAACCGCCTATGCCCACATGCAGGGTTTCGCCAGCGGTCTTGGCCAGGGCAGCCGCGTGCGCCAAGGCCAGGTGATCGGTTATGTCGGCAGCACCGGCATGTCGACGGGACCGCATCTGCACTATGAGGTCCTCGTCCACGACGAACAGATCAACCCGCTCGACGTGAAACTACCCAGCGGCGAAAAGCTCAGCGGCACGGAGCTTGCGTCGTTCCTGGAAGTTCGCGACGCGCTCGATGCCCAGTATGCCGAGCTGCTGAGCGAACGGTATGTCGCCGCCACGCCCTGACGTCCTGCGTGACGGCCCCGCCGACGCGTCGCTCACCGTTGTTCTAGCCCATGGCGCGGGCGCGCCCATGGACAGCCCCTTCATGGACGATGTCGCGGCCCGGCTGGGCGCCGCCGGCTTCTCCGTCGTCCGTTTCGAGTTTCCCTATATGGCCAAACGCCGCAGCGAAGGCAGCCGCCGCCCGCCCGATCGCGCGCCTGTCCTGCTCGACTGCTGGCGCCAGATCATCGCGGACCTGGCGCCTGCCGACCGTCTGGTGATCGGCGGCAAATCGATGGGCGGTCGCATGGCGAGCCTGATCGCCGACGAGACCGGGGTCGCCGGCCTCCTCGTCTTCGGCTTTCCGTTTCACGCACCGGGCAAACCGCCGGGCGAACGCATCGCGCACCTGGCGACCCTGGCGACGCCGACACTGATCGTGCAGGGCACCCGCGACACCATGGGCACCCGCGATGACGTCGCGGGCTACACCTTGTCGAAGGCCATTGATCTGCTGTGGATCGAGGACGGCGACCACTCGTTGAAGCCGCGTAAGAAAAGCGGATTCAGTGCCGATGAAGCGCTGGACGCCGCCGTTTACGCTGCGGTAACGTTTCTGTCATCCGTTGCCGGACAAGAAACATAAGTTCGCTGCCGGCAAGGACGGTTTGGGATGATGGAGTGGGCTTTCGGCCGGTCGCGCGGAGCGTCCAGCCGCTGTTAGGTCATGCTGAAGAACCTTATGGTCATCGACGATTTTTATGGCGAGCCGGAGAAGGCGCGGCGGTTCGCCGTGAATCTCGAGTACCCCGAGCCGGACGGCGACGTTCACTATCCCGGCCGCAACTCCAAACAGTCGATGGCGTGGCCGAACATGGATCAGATGTTCAGCCAGATCGTCGGCGAGCCGCTGGAACGGCGCGGCAACCTGCCGCATGGCTTCTGCCGCATCTCGCTTGAGGGATCGACCCGCACGGGCTGCGGCGTTCATGTCGATCATGGCTGCACCTGGGCCGGTATCATCTTTCTGACTCTGGACGAACACTGCCACGACGGACTGGGCTTTTACCGGCACCGCAAGTACAAGACCGACCGCGCGCCGTTGAGCGATAAGGAAGCCCAGGAGGTCTACGGCGTGGAGACCCAGGACGAGGTCATGCAGAAGTTGACGCCGGCCGCAGGCACGGCCAAGCAGGTCTTCGACGGCGTGACCGGCATGGACGATTGGGAACGCACGATGTTCGTTCCCATGAAGTTCAATCGCCTGGTGCTGTTCCGCGCCTGGATGTTCCACTCCGGCGGCATCGACTTCGGCGACAGCATCGAAAACAGCCGCCTTGTCCAGCTCTTCTTCTGGCAGTCGCCGGAACGCAAGCCGGGCTGAGCTGACTTCGATCCAGATGGCAGCACCGACCCCACGCAAGCGGGAACAGATCTATGACACAGTTCTGGGATCATCGACGAAGGTGTGGTGTTCGTCGTTGCGCGGCGTCGCCGTCAGGACGGTCACGCCATCCTTCGACCGGAAACGGTGCCAGCATGCTTGCGGCACGACGACCAGCATGCCGGGCGACAGCGCCAGGGTCTGCTTTTCGTCGTCGACGATGATGTCGAACTCCGTCGACCCGGCGATGACCTGAACCAGCTCATCGCCCTTCATGTGGCGTTCCCAGCCGGCGTTGCCGTCGAAGCTGCCCAGGAAGACGCCACAATCGCGAAAGTCCCCGGTCCCCAGCGTCGCGAAGGCGGCAACCACATCCTCCTCTGTCGTGTCCGGGCCCCGGTTCTTGATCGGCGTCAGACCGGCAACGGCATCGTCGATTTTGATGGCTTTGAGCATGTCCTCGTTTCTCCGTATGTCGTGATCTCAACTCCAAGAATGATACTATATTATCATGTAATGTATGATATAATCAAATCTGCTCGTTTCATAAATCACGCCGTGGGGCCCGCTCATGCCGCCCAATCCTATGGTTGTCTCGACAAAGGACAACGAAAACGCAGAAACCAAGGCGTCCGCCGAACCGCTCGATCTTGGCGTGCGCATACGCGAGCTGCGCACCGAGCGTGGCTGGAGCCTGGACGAGGCGGCGGCGCGAACCGGTCTGTCGCGTTCGTCGCTCTACAAGATCGAGAAAGACAAGATGTCGCCGACCTTCGATGCGCTCAGGAAGCTAGCCGAGGGTTTCGGGATCGCTGTTCAGCAGCTCCTCGTCGCGCCGGGCGACCGGCGCGCCGCGAGCCGCCGCAGCATTACGCGTCGTAACGACAAGCCACGTTACGAGACCGCGAACTACGTCTATCTTCCGCTCGCCGAGGACCTCGCCCACAAAGCCATTCTGCCGTTCGAGCTGATCGTCCGCGCCCGATCCCTCGACGAGTTCGACGACTGGGACCGCCACGACACCGAGGACTTCGTGCATGTCCTGTCGGGCACCCTGGTGATCTATACGGAGTTCTATGAACCCGTCACACTTCAGGCGGGCGACAGCATCTATTACGACGGGCGCATGGGTCATGCCTGTGTCTCGCAAGGCGAGACCGACGCGGTCGCGCTTTGGGTCAGCTCGACGTGACGCGACCCTGATGTCGCCTGTCGCGGCATCGCGGCGACAGCGTTAGACTGCGTCATGGCTTGGCTCACCTCACTCGACGACGCCGTCGCCCTGATCGAACCGGACATGGCGATCGCGATACCGCCGGAATATTGCGGCGTGGCGATCGCCGCGACCCATGCGTTGATCCGGCGCGGCACCGGCGGCCTGCACCTGATTGCGGTGCCGCAGTCGGGCCTGCAGGCCGATCTTCTGATCGGCGCCGGCCTGGTCGCGACCATGGAAGCGGCCGCCGTCACCCTGGGCGAGGCCGGGCCCGCGCCCTGTTTCTCGCGTGCCGTCACGTCCGGCGCCATCCGCATGGTCGACGCTACCTGCCCCGCCATCCACGCCGGCCTGCAAGCATCCGAAAAAGGCATCCCTTTCATGCCGCTCAGAGGCATTCTGGAGACCGACGTGCTCGCCAACCGGCGCGACTGGCAGGTCGCCGACAATCCGTTCGGCGACAACGATCCGCTGGTCCTGATCCCCGCCATCCGCCCGGATATCGCGCTGTTCCACTGCGAAATGGCGGATAGCGCCGGCAATGTCTGGATCGGCCGGCGGCGCGAACTCGCCGTCATGGCCCATGCCGCGGCCACCACCATCGTGACGGTCGAAGAGGTTCATGACGGCGACCTGTTCGACGACGACACGATGGCCGCCGGCGCGTTGTCGTCCTTGTTTGTCAACGCCGTGGTGCACGTTCCCGGCGGTGCGCGGCCCCTCGCCATGCCGGGCTACTACGACCGCGATGCCGCGGCTATCGGCGCTTACGCCACTGCCGCGCGTTCGCCTGAGAGCTTTGCCGCCTATCTGGACGAGCACGTTCTGAAGGACAACGTGCCGGCGTGAGCGACCTGGCCTACTCCACGACCGAACTGCTGATCGCCACCCTGGCGCGGCGGCTTCAGGGATCGCGCCGGGTCGCCGTCGGCGCGGGCTCACCGATCCCCGGTTCCGCCGCCTTCCTGGCCCGCGAACTCGGCCTCGGCGTCGAACACATCACCGTGCTGGGCAGCCGGCGCAGCAACGACTTCTCCGACGGCGGGCGCGAGCTTTTCGACCGGGCCGCGCAAGGGCGCATCGACGCGTTCTTTCTGGGCGGCGCCCAGATCGACGGCAGCGCCAACATCAACCTTGTCGGCATCGGCGATTACCCTGAGAGCAAGGTCCGGTTCCCCGGCTCCTTCGGTTCGTCCTACCTCTACTTCCTGATCCCGAAGATCATCCTGTTCCGCGAGGAGCACAGCCCGCGCACCCTGGTGGAGAAGGTCGACTTCGTCAGCGCGCCGGGCACCACGCCGGCGGGCACTTACCGTCCGGGCGGCCCGACCGCGCTGATCACCGGCCGCTGCGCCTTCTCCTTCGACCGCGACACCGGCCGTTTCACGCTTGAAAGCACGCATCCCGGTCACGACACCCAGGAGATCCGGCAGGAAACCGGCTTTGACTACGATGAGCCCGACGGCATCACGGCGACCGAACCGCCCTCGCCCGCCATGCTCGCCGCCATTCGCGGCCCCGTGCGCCAGCAGATCGCCGAGACCTACCCGGCCTTTGCAGAGGCGCTTGCAACCGCTTAGTCTTTGCCGGGTGGGGGACACATTATGTCAGCGCTGAACGATCGCCTGGACACCGGCGATATCATTCTGATCGACGGCGGCATGGGGACCGAGCTGGAGCGCCGGGGCGTCGTGATGGACGATCAGGCGTGGGCTGGTGCTGCGATGCGCGACCAACCCGACCTCATCAAAGAGATCCATCGCGACTTCATCGACGCCGGCGCCGACATCATCATCGCCAACACCTATGCGGCCGCGCCGCACGTACTGGAGCACGCGGGTCTCGCCGGCGAAGCTGGCGCGCTCAACCTCTTGGCCTGCCGGCTTGCGCGTGAAGCGGCCGACGAGGCGGGCGTCGTCCGCGACCTCTATGTTGCGGGCTCCATGTCCAGCTTCCGCGCCGGCCTTGAGGTCGACAAGCTACCGTCGGAAAAGGAAGCGCGCGCCAGCTATCACGAGCAGGCCATGCGGCTTGCCGAAGGCGGCGTCGACCTGTTGATCGCCGAGATGATGCTGGACCCGGTCATCACCGAGTACTGCGTCAGCGCCGCCGCCGAGACGGGCCTGCCGTTGTGGATCGGGTTCAGCGCGCGGCTCGGCGACGACGGCCGCGTGCTCGGTTTCCACAAGTATGCCGACGATCCTCTTGAGGAGACCATCAAGGTGGCGCTGGCGTACAATCCGGAGGCCTGCGGCATCATGCACAGCGATGTCGCCGACACCGTGCCCGCGCTCGAATGTCTGAAACAGCATTGGCAGGGCACGCTCTTCGCCTACCCGCATTCCGGCGAGTTCATCATGCCGAACTGGCAGTTCGACACGGTGATCTCGACCGGCGACTACGTCGTGGAAGCCAAGCGCTATATCGACATGGGCGTGCACGCCATCGGCGGCTGCTGCGGCATGGGCCCCGACCACATCCGCGCGCTGAAAGACGGCCTGCCGGGGTTCGTTGTTTAGCTACGACGGCGACACGCAACCCTCACCCTCCCACCGCTTCGCGGCGGGCCCCTCCCTCTCCCGCACGCGGGCGAGGGGAAGCACAACCAGCCCCACATCCCCTCGCCCCCATGTCAATGGGGGAGAGGGTTGCGCAGGCTTGGGCGCGTCAGCGCCTTAGCCGGAGCTGGGTGAGGGGGGAATCGCGGCTTCGCGCCTGTGCCGGAGATAGGCAACCAGGGGAAACGGCAGGAAAAGCAGATAATAGAGCGCGATGACGAAGGGCAGGCCGTGGGGGTTCCACAGGTCGATGGCGACGCCCGACAGCGCCGGGCCCATGAACGAGCCGATGCCGAACATGAAACCGAAGATGGCGGTGGCCGACGGCAGGTCGGCGCCGCGGAAGCGTTCGCCCAGCAGCATGACGGCAAGCCCATAGTGGCCGGCACGGAGCCCGCCGAAGATCATTAGGTAGAGCGGCGCCAGGATGACGCCCATCTCGCCGACCCACGGCAGGGCGACCGTCGCGACAGCGCCCAGACCGACGAACCAGGCCAGCAGCAGCGTGCGGTTCATGCGGTCGGCGAGATAGCCGATCAGGAGCGGCATGATGACGCCGCCCCAGCCCATCCAGCCGATCATGCGCGCCGCCGGCCCCTCCTCCATGTCGAGGCGCAGGCCGTAGACCGCCAGCAGCAGCATCAGCGAACTCGCGATCATGGCGAAGAACAGGTTGGAGAACATCGGCACCGGCGCCAGACGGATGTATTGCGGCAGCCGCGCGGACGGACGCCCGGCGACATCGATGCGGTCGCGCAGACTGGCGAACAGCGGCAGGATGATCACCGCGATGATCCCGGTCGACGCCAGGAACGGCAGCAAACCGACAGACCCGACTTCCGCCTGCAGGAACGGCCCGGCGGCGAAACCGGCGGCGATGGCGCTGATGAAGAAACTCACCGTGCGCCCCCGGCTCTTGTCGTCGCTGGCGTGGTTGACCCAGGTCTCGCCGGTCGTCCACATGACCGACTGCGCCATGCCCATGACGAAGCGCAGCGGGAACCACGCCCACACGTTGACGTAGACGCCCATCAACAGGATCGAGACCAGCGCCGCCACCGCGCCGATCATCATCATGCGCGCCGGACCCAGGCGGCGCATCGCCCAGGGCAGGATCGGGATGATGAAGAGAATGCCCAGCATCTGCACCGCGCCGTTGATGCCGATCAGCGTGCCGCTGACGCCCTGATCCTCCAGCACGATCGACAGCAGCGGGCCGGTATAGCCATAGAATATCGCCATGCCGGTCATGCTGGCGATCACCACGATCAGACTGCGCCGCCGCGCGGCGGCGCTCAGCGCTGGCCCGGTCGTTTGCGATGGCGCATCGGCGTCTGGCGCGCTCAAGGTGGGTCACCTCTTGTGGTTTCGGGGAGCAGGCAACGGCAGGAAAAACGTCGTCGTCGCGGCGCTGAAGGCCCAACCGGAATCGTCAAGAGCGGATCAGGGTGAGAGGGAGCCGCTTAACGGTTCCCTCTCACCCTGTGAATCCGCTCTCCATCTATGAGTAGAGCAGATTCACCCGCCTTGATTGATGGCATCGCAAAGCGATGCCATCAATCAAGGCGCGATCTGCTCTAGCACGATCCGGTCGCGACGTGTTGTGAAATTGCGCTGGCAGCCCCCTCACCCAGCTTCGGCTAAGGATCTGACGATCCCAAGCCTGCGCAACCCTCTCCCCCACTGACATGGGGGCGAGGGCTTATGAGACCGGTGACATGTCCCCTCTCCCGCGCGCGGGAGAGGGAGGGGCCCGGCGCGTTAGCGATGGGAGGGTGAGGGCCGGCTCAGTCGGCGGCCATGCGCGTGCCGAAGCGCTTGCGGTAGTCGACCGGCGCGATGCCGGTGTGGCGCACGAAGGCGCGGCGCATGCGCTCGTCGTCCTGGAAGCCGCTTTGCCGGGCGATTTCGGCGATTGCCGTCGTCTCGCCGATCAAGAGGCGCTTGGCCGTCTCGACACGCATCGCCTCGACCGCCTTGGCCGGCGTAACGCCGAAACGCTGGCGGTAGACGCGGGCGAAGTTGCGCGGGCTCATGCCGGCCTTGTCGGCCAGGTTCTCGACCCTTAGATCGCCGGTGATGTTGTCGCGCATCCAGACGTGCAAGCCGTTGAGCGTATCGGAGGGATCGGCGGCCTGGGCATTCAGAGTCTCGGAGAACTGCGACTGGCCGCCGGGCCGTTTGAGGTACACCACCAGCCGGCGCGCGACTTCCAGCGCGAGGTCGTGGCCGCAATCCTCCTCGACCATGGCAAGCGCCATGTCGATACCGGCCGTGACACCGGCCGAGGTCCAGATATCGCCGTCACGCACGAAGATCGCGTCTTCCTCGATCTCCAGATCCGGGTACTCCTGCTTCAGCCTGTCGCACCAGTGCCAGTGCGTGACGACGCGGCGACCCTTCAGCAAACCGGCGGCCGCCGGCAGAAAGGTTCCCATGCAGGTCGTGCCGAAACGGCGCGCACGCGGGCCTTCGCGGGCGATCCACGACGTGATCGCCCTGTCCTTGGCCGCCTCGAAGACGCCGAAACCGCCGGCGATCAGCAGCGTGTCGATCGGCTCGGCGCTCGCTTCCTCAAGCGTCACAGAACCCAGGGCAACGCCACCATCGGCCTCGATCAGCCCGCCGTCCTTCGATGCGATGACGATGCGGTAACCGGATGACCCGCCGTCATAGGGCCGGGCGGCGGTGCTGAACACCTCGGCCGGACCGGTGGCGTCCAGCACGGTCACCTCCGGATAGACGACAATGACGACGCGCCTTGGCTCGCCATCCGCTTTGGCAGGAAATGAGGACATAATGTCATTTATGCCACGCCCGGCGTCGTTGTACCAGTCTCTCCCGGCCCGTCTTGTCATGGTGGCAAGATTTCTCTCCATCGAAGCGCGCGGCCTGGCGCAGGATACCGATCGTCATGACAGCACCCCCCGCCCCCTCCCGTTTCCTGCCCTGGCTGGTCGTCGGTTTCGGCTTCCTGGTGCTGGCCGTCGGCTATTCCGGGCGCGCCACGCTCGGCCTGGTCATGCCGACGCTGGAAGAGGACATGGGTTGGACGCGGACATTTCTCTCCAGCATCGCGGCGGCGTCGCTGGTGGTGATGGCGATCCTGGCGCCGCTCGCCGGCCGCCTGGTCGACAAGAGGGGCCCGCGCACGGTGCTGGTCGTCGGCATGGTCGCGATCGGCATCGGATGCATCGCGGTCGGCATCAGCGAAGGACCGATCCTCTTTGTCATCGCCTTTGCCGGCGTCTTCGCCATCGGCCAGGGCATCGCGGCGATGCACGTGGTCTCAACCTCGATCGCGCAGACCGTCAAGCATCACGTGGGGCTTGCCACCGGCATCGCGACATCCGGCGCGACCGCTGGTCAGATCCTCTTCGTGCCGCTGGTCGCCGCCGTCCTGGTGCTCGCCGACTGGCGGGCATGCTTCATCGCCATCGGCATCATCTGCCTGATCCTGGTGCCGTTCCTGTGGCGCTACATGCCGGCCGGCCTCGATGACGGCGGCGCCGACAGCCGCGACAAGGGCGCCTCAATCGGCAGCGATCTCGGCTACATCCTGCGGCGCCCGGCCTTCCACCTGCTGTTCTGGAGCTTCTTCATCTGCGGCTACACGACGACCGGCGTGATCGAGACGCACTTTCTGCCGTTCGCCTCGTTCTGCGGCTTCGGCCCGGTGCCCAGCGCCACGGCCTTCGGCATCCTGTCGGCGGTCAACCTGGTGGGCATGGTGCTGGCCGGCTGGCTGACCGACCGCATGAACCGGCCGCTGCTGCTGGGCATGATCTACATCATCCGCGGCTTTTCGTTCCTGCTGCTGCTCGACATCGGCGCCGACTACACGACGCTCGTCCTGTTCGCCGTCCTGTTCGGCACCGTCGACTATTCGACCGTGCCGGTCACCGCCAGCCTGGTCGAGAGCCATATCGGCCTGCATGTCATGGGCCTTTCCATGGGCCTCATCTCCGGCGGCCACGCGGTCGGCGCCGCCCTCGGCGCCTTCATGGGCGGCTACCTGTTCGACCTCTACGCGCAGTACGAATGGGTCTGGCTGAGCTCGCTGGCGCTCGCGGTTCTGGCCGGCCTGATGGTCTTCATCATCCGCGACCGTCCGCCCGAACTGGCGCCCCAGCCGGCTACCTGAGCCCCTCGATCACCGTATCGAGGATCGTGTCGGCGTCGCGTGGGCCAAGCGTGCCGTGGCCCATCAGCAGGCGGTAGAAGAGCGCGCCATAGATCAGATCGAGCGCTACTTCCAGGTCGACGTCGTCGCGCAAGTCGCCCGCGGCGACCGCCGTCTGAAGATAGGCGCGGCCCTCGTCCCGGCGCGCCTGGATAAAGTGGTTGCGGAATGCCTTGGCGACCTCGGTGTCGGAATCGGCGGACGCCAGGATCGACGTCACGCCACGCCCGAGTGCCGAACCGAACAGCTTGGCGACCCCACGCAGTTGCTGTTTCAGCGCGCGCAACGGTTCCTGGGCGCGCGGTTTGGCTGAGGACGGTTCGGCCGCCTCCATCAGCGCGGTCATGGCGACCTCATAGCGGTTCGCCCAGTAGCGGTAGATCGTCGGCTTGCCGACACCGGCGCGTTGCGCGATGCCTTCCATGGTGACGGCGGTCAGGCCGCCCTCCTCCATCAACGCCCGGGTCGCCGACAGGATGGCGCGCCGCGCCTTTTGGCTGCGCGGCCTGCCCCGTTCGCGCGCGCCATCGGCCTGTGTCGACACCATGTTGACATCCTCTGACACTTACGTAACGATACGTAACGTAATTAATTATAACCGGTTCCCGGGAGCAACGCCATGTCGTCATCATCGGCACTGTCGCCTTACCTGGCGGTCAAGGATGCCGCCGCCGCGATGGACTTTTATCAGCGCGCACTGGGCGCCACCGAACGGTTCCGTCTGACCGGCGCGTCGGGATCGGTAAGCCACGCGGAGATGGCGGTGAACGGCGCGGTCTTCATGCTGGCCGACGAGCATCCGGATTTCGGCGCGCTGTCGCCCCACACCATCGGCGGCTCGCCGATCAAGCTGCATCTGGCGGTCGACGACGTGGACGCCGCGGCGGCGCGCGCCGAAGAGGCCGGCGCCACGATCCTGCGTGCGCCCAAGGACGAGTTCTATGGCGAACGGGTCGCGCAGATCGCCGACCCTTACGGCTACACCTGGTTCCTGGCGCGCCAGATCGAAGAGGTGACACCCGAGGAGATGCAGCGGCGCTGGACCGAGGCGATGAACGGCCCCTGATTGACGCCGGCCGAAATTGCCCCTCCACTCAAGGCCCGATTGTTTGCCGATAGCCTTGGGGGCTGATCCATGGGCGACTTCCTGCGTTCCCTCCTGAATGCCACGCTTGTCCTCCTCATCATTTGCGCCGGGCTCCTGGTCTGGCTCGTCTACAAGGTCGACGCCGTCGCCAGCGACGTCGCGGCCGATGCCGACATGCGCCTTGTCGAGACGATCGAGGCCGATGTCCGCGACGCCATCGCCGAGATCCACGGGCTGCGCGACGACCTGAAGACCATGAACGAGCAGGTCGACGCCATGCTCGCCGATCCTGAGTCCCTGGTGACGCCGGAAATGCGCCGGGAACTCGAAGAGATCAACGCCTATGCCGACGAGATCGACCAGAAGCTCGACGAGCTGACGGCGCTCGACCAGGAACTCTCCGATCAGCAGATCCGCGAGCTCGGCAAGTCACTCGCCGAGGTCATTGTCGAAGCCAGGGGCTGCCGCGCCGAGGGCGGCGGCGTGGCGGGCAGCTAACCCACCGCGATCAGCTCCCTGGGTGTGTTCGACAGGACCTTGCAACCGTTCTTGCCGTAGATCAGCGTATCGATCAGGTCGGTTTTGAACAGGCTTTCGAAATTGGTCACCATGTTTTCCTCGAACACCCGGTCGAGATACTTGTCGTCGCCCAGGTGGAAGTAGAAATCGCCGACCCAGTCCGGCGGCAGCGACCAGCCGAGCTCGTAGCCGAGCCCCCAGCCCTCGGTCTCTGTCCAGATGCCGACCTCCTCGTAATAGGCGCGCAGGCGCTTGATGACCTCCGCGACGGTCATGCCCGCCTTGACGTCCGTCTTGATGACGTCGAACACGCCGGCTGACTTCTTGTACTGCTCAACCAAGCTTTGCGGCGGGTTGTCGCCGACGAAGTAACCGCGCAGCGCGTTGGCGTGATAGCGGTTGAAGACACCGCACAGGTCGGCGGTCAGGATCTCGCCCGCCTCGATCACCTTGCGTGACGCCAGCGCATGGCCGTTCGACATCGGCACCTCGCCCGCCATGGGCGAGGTGTTGAAGATCGGGATGAGGGCGGAGAACTCGCCGCCGGCCTCCATCATTGCGCCCATCACCTTGCCGAACAGCGCGAGTTCGGTGATGCCGGGTTTGAGGTTGTCCATGATCGCCTGATGGCCGATGTCGCAGACCTCCATCGCCTTCTCGACATAGGCGAGCTCCTGGGGCGACTTTCGCCGGCGCGCGCGCCGCACCATCTCGCTCATGTCGGTAACCCTGCAGCCGTGGGTCAGGAACGCGCCTTCGAACATGGTGCTGATGGCGCGGTTCGGCAGGTAGCTCCAGAACTCCATGCCGACGGTGCCGTTCAGCCAGCCTTCCTTCTTCAGCTCGTCCATGGTGAAGCGGATATTGGGTTCGGCCTCGCGGTCGGGCGTGTAGCGGTTGTCCTTTGACACCGACGTGCGCGCCAGCACCGGCTCCTCGGTCGGGTTGTCGAAATGGATGTAACGGCCCGACGCCACGTGGACCGCGGTGCCGTAGCACTGCGGATAACGCATGGGGCCCTGGCCCTTGTACCAGGACGCAGCGAAGCCATGGATCCAGGCAACGCCCTCCGGCGACGTCACCCACAACAGGTCCAGCCCGTCCTGCTTCGCCATCGCAATCAGCTTGTCGAGCCTTGCCTGATACTCCTCTTCGGTGAACGGCAGTTCGACTGGCGCCATCTTCGAGGCGTCAAAATGGCCCGGCTGCAAGCCGACATTGGTCATGGCTGTCTCTCCTGGGTTAAGCGTTCGGTTGTTCTGGTTCAATCACCGGGCACATGGCGCAGGCCGGATAGTCGCCGACGCCCAATCCGTGCTCGGCCAGTTCGGGCAGCCAGTCGGGATCGGCGCCGCCGGGCGGGTCGGTGATCCGCGCGTCCTCGCCCAGCCACTGGATCGAGATCGAGCGGCGGCCAAGATCCACCGGCAGGTCGCCGGACCCGCCATGCACGGTCATGCCGTGAAACACCAGGACGTCACCCGGTTCCATCGGCCAGGCTGCGATGTCGTAGGAGTAGCGGTCGGCGCCGGAGAAGTCCGGTATCGGCATGCCGTCCAGACCGTCGATCTCCATGGTACCGCCCAGGTGGTTGTGTTCGAAGTACGGGCGCTTCAGCGGCCGCTCCCAAAGGTGCGATCCCCTGACGATCTCCAGCGCCGTGTCTTCGGGCACCGGATCGAGCGAGGTCCAGACACTCAACGCATCCCGGCCTGCAGCACTCCACGACGTCTGGTCCTGATGCCAGGGCGTGCGCGCCTTGGTCCCGGGCGAGCGCAGGAAGACGGTGACGTAGAACGCAAGGGCGCGCTCCAGCCCCATCATCTGGGCGGCGACGTGGCCGATCGGTGAATGGGTGATGTAATCCTCGTAATGGGGATTGGCCGTTACGGTCGCCGCGTCGTGGAAGAACCGCTCGCCGGTCGCGTCGTCTCGCGCGTAGTCCTTCGTGCGCTTTGTCGGGTGTTTGCGGTTGAGTTCCATGCCGGCGGCGATGACCTCGCGCCAGGCCTGATCCACCACGCCCTTCACCACCACCGCGCCATCGCGCTGGAACGCCCGGACCAGGTCGTCCGGCACGTCGAAACGTTGGCATGCGATCATGCGAGCCTCCCGCGAAAGAGCGCGAAAAGTAGATCACCGCTTGCACCGGGCGACAAGACAGAAGCCGCTCGACAGGACGGGCGGGGCTTGCGACGGTGCCGGCATGGGGGATCTGGGACCAGACGACCTCCGGCTAATGCAGGGCCTTTCGCAAGAGGTTACCGCGCGCCGGCCGGCACTCTTGAACGGCGACGCGACCGTCGGCGAGCTCGCCTGGGTCTGGGCCAAGGATGTCGACGCCCTCGGCGCCTATTGGCGCCACCGCCTGTGGTTTGTCGACGGCGCGCTAGCGGCCTGGGGCTGGGTCTGCCTGCCCTATCGCGTTCCGCGCGGCGACGGGACGTTTCGCGAGTCAATGGCCGCCCATCTGACGTGGCAAACGCATCCGGACCGGCCCGAGCTGCTCGCCGGCATCCTCGACTGGTACGACGACGTCGCCGGCAACGTCGATCGGCTGGTGATCGTCCAATCGGCGGACGACGCGGCGCAGGCCATCGTCGCCGAACACGGCTTTGTCTTCGATGCGGCTGATGACGACTGGATCCAGTTCAACATGCGCGACCTGACCGCGTTGCCCGAACCCATGCTGCCGGAAGGTTTCCGGTTTGTATGCGCCGGTGACGTCAGTCCAGCGGACGCGGCGCAGGCGCATCACGACGCGTGGTATCCCTCCGTCTTCTCCGAAGCGGCGTTCGCGCGGGTCAAACAGACGTGGCCCTATCGCTCCGATTTGCATGTGCTGGTCGCCGCACCGGACGGCACGCTCGCCGCGACGGCGATCGTCTGGCTCGATGAGGCGACCCAAACGGCGGAGTTCGAACCGGTCGGCACGCACAGGGATTTCCGACGTCGCGGCTTGGGCACCGCGCTTCAACTCCACGGCATGCATCGGGCCAGGGCGGCGGGCGCGACCCGCATGCTGGTCGCCTGTCTTGGGTCGCCGGCGCAGCCGGCTGCCCGAACCATGTACGAGCGCGTCGGCTTTCGCGCGATTACACGCGACCTCCCGCACATCAAGGTTGCACGGTAACAGCCAGGCCGGGAGACAGGCGCCAAGCGCGCTTGGCAGGTCAGCCAAAGTGGATAGACTGTCGCCAACGAACCTAGGGGAGATCCGCCATGAAAGCCGCCGTCCTGCGCGAAGTGAACCAGCCTTTGTCGATCGAAGACGTTCAGATCGACAACCCGAAGTCGCACGAGGTTCTGGTCCGCACCGCCGCCTGCGGCGTCTGCCACAGCGATCTCCACTATATCGAGGGCAAGTACGCGTGCCCCAAACCGACCATCCTGGGCCACGAGTCCGCCGGCGTCGTCGAGAAGGTCGGGTCCGAGGTGCGCTACGTCAAACCGGGCGACCACGTCATCACGTGCCTTTCGGTCTTCTGCGGCCACTGCGAATACTGCACCACCGGGCGGCCGTTCAGCTGTCAGAACGGCGAGTTCGTCGACCGCGACGAGGACGAAGACCAGCGGATTACCCAGAACGGCGGCGTCATGCACCAGTTCTACAGCCTCTCCTCCTTCGCCGAGCAGATGCTGATCCACGAGCATGCGCTCGTGAAGGTGCGCAAGGACATGCCGCTTGACCGCGCGGCGCTGATCGGCTGCGGCGTCACCACCGGTTTCGGCGCCGTCATCAACACCGCCGATATCGAGGTCGGCAGCACGGTCGCCGTCATTGGCTGCGGCGGTATTGGCTTGTCGGCCATCAACGGCGCGGCGATCGCCGGTGCCGGGCGCATCATCGCCGTCGACATCCTGGGCTCGAAGCTGAACCTCGCCAAACATTTCGGCGCGACCGACGTGGTCAACGCCGCCGAGACCGACCCGGTCGAAGCGGTCAAGGAGATGACCTCGGGCGGCGTCGAGTACTCGTTCGAGGCGCTGGGCCTGAAGAAGACCGCCGAGCAGGCGTTCCAGATGCTGCGCCCCTCCGGTGCGGCCACCATCATCGGCATGGTGCCCGAAGGAGAGATGCTGGAAATCCACGGCGCCGACCTGCTCGACGACAAGCGCCTGCAGGGCTCCAACATGGGCTCCAACGCGTTCCGCGTCGACATGCCGCGCTTCTGCGACTTCTATCTGGACGGCAAGCTGAAGCTGGACGACATGATCTCCGCGCGCATTCCCCTGGAAGGCATCAACGAGGCCTTCGACGAAATGAAACGCGGCGAGGTCGCGCGCAGCGTCATCGTCTTCGATACATGACGGAAGCCCGCATCGTCATCATTGGCAATGCGGGCGGCGGCAAATCGACCCTGGCGCGGGCCATGGCGGCGCGGCGCGACCTGCCGCTCGTCGAGGTCGACAAGCTGTTGTGGCAGCCCGACTGGTCGGAGGCCTCCGACGCCGACTACGAAGCCCAGCATGCGCCGCTGATCGCCGGCGACCGCTGGATGCTGGAAGGTCTCGGCAAGCTCGAGACGATCCGCGACCGCATGCTGCGCGCGACCTGGGTCATCCTGATCGACATGCCGATCTGGATGCACTTCTGGCTCGCCGCCGAACGCCAGATCGCCTGGGCCAAGGGCGAGCTGGAGCACCCGCCCGCCGGCATCCACACCATGATCACCACCCGCGACATGTTCGAGACCCTGTGGGAGACCGAGCAGGACATGATGCCGACCATCCGCGCCAACGTGGACGAGGCCGAGGCCGCCGGCATCAAGGTGACGCGCATCGCGTCGGTCGACGAACTCAATGCGTTTACCGAGGCGATGACGGGAAACGCGGCCTGAGCGCCATGTGCGCAAGGCCTACCGTTTCTGTAGTGCGCGGCCAGAGATCGGCCTAACCTCTCTATCTCGGTTGCGCTATGGCGGCTGAAACGGGAGGCCCATCATGGATATCAGCGACGCGGCGCGGCGGCTTCATGACTCCGCGATCGTGATCGATACCCATGTCGACACGGTGGTCCGCTGGCTGGACCTCGACGAGGATCTGGGGACCGAGACCGGCAACGGCTACATGGACCTGCCCTTGATGAAGTAAGGCAACCTGACGGCCTCGTTCTTCGCCTGTTGCGTCGGGTTTCATCATGTCGCGGCGGGCACCGCGATCCGCCGCTGTCTCGACATGATCGACGGCGTCAAGGAGATCTGCCGCGCCTATCCCGACGAGATCGAGGTGGCGTTGAGCGCCGGTGATATCAGACGCATCGCAGACGCGGGCAAATGTGCAGCGATCATCGCAATCGAGGGCGGCCATGCGATCGACGACGATATCCGCGTCCTCCGCCAATACTTCGACCTCGGCGTGCGCTACATGTCGCTGACCCATTTCAACACCCACAACTGGGCGGACTCCGCGACCGACGCCGCGCGTCATGACGGGCTCAGCGAGTTCGGCCGCGACGTCGTCGCGGAGATGAACCGTCTCGGCATGATGGTCGACGTGTCGCATGCCTCCGACAAGGTGTTCTGGGACGTCATCGCGATGACCGAGAAACCGGTCATCGCGTCACACTCGTCGATGCGTGCCCTGGTCGACCATCCCCGCAACATGACCGACGAGATGGCCAAGGCCGTCGCAGAGAACAACGGCGTCATCTGCGTCACCGCGTGGCCGGAATACATCTCGCGGGACTACTGGCAGGGCCTGGAGAACCTCGCCGACCGCCTGTCCGACCGCGGCGACGGCGCCAACCGGCGCGAAAGCGCCTCGGGCACGACCTCGGCCATCTTCGATCTGATGGCGCTGGTGCGCGGCGACCGCACCAAGAGCTACAACGTTCTGGCCGATGCCGACATCCCCTTCCCCACGCTGGAAAACCTGCTCGACCACATCGACCACGCGGTCGGTATCGCCGGCATCGATCATGTCGGTGTCGGCACCGACCACGGCGCGATCCGTTTCGACATTGTCGGCATGGAGGACTGCACCAAGCTGCCGGTCCTGACCGAAAGCCTGCTGCGGCGCGGCTACGGGGAAGATGACGTCCGCAAGATCCTCGGCGAAAACGTCCTACGCGTCATGGCGGACGTTATCGGCGAATAGACATCAGCCGTAGAGCGCTTCCAGCCGGTCGCCATAGATCTCTTTCACCACGTGGCGGCGGACCTTCAGCGTCGGGGTCATCTGGTTGTTCTCGACGGTGAAGGGCTCGGCCGCGACCATGAAGCGTTTGACCTTTTCGATCTGGGCCAGCCTCTGGTTGGCGCGGTCGACCGCGTCACGCAACGCGCCGTGGAAAGCCTTGTCGTCGGCCAGCGCCGTCAGGTCCCGCGCCGCTCCCGCCTGTTTCGCATAGTCCTTGATGAAGGCCTCGTCGGGCACCAGCAGCGCGACCAGATGGGGACGTTTGTCGCCGACCACCATGGCCTGGGCGATCTCCGGTTCCAGGGTCAGGATGCCCTCGACACGCTGGGGCGCCAGGTTGTCGCCGCCGGAATTGACGATGATGTCCTTCTTGCGGTCGGTGATCTGCAGATAACCGTCCTCGTCGATCAGACCGATATCGCCGGTGTGGAGCCAACCGTCCTGGATCGTCTCGGCGGTGGTCTCCGGGTTGTTCCAGTAACCGTCCATGACCAGGCCGCCCTTGACCAGGATCTCGCCGTCATCGGCAATCTTCACCTCGACCTCCGGGAGCGGCGTCCCGACCGTGTGCATCTTGACCGCGCCCGGCGGGTTGCAGCTCACCACGGGCGCCGATTCCGTCTGGCCGTAGCCCTGCAGCAAGGTGACGCCGAGCGCGTTGAAGAACTTGCCGACATCGGGGTTGAGCGGCGCGCCGCCGCTGACCATGGCTTTCAAGCGGCCGCCGAAACGCTGGCGCACCTTTTCGCGCACCAGCCGCTCCATCGCCATGTCGACGAGCTTTTCGCCGAGACCCAGGCCCTGTTCCGGATCGACCTTCTTCAAGCCCAGCGCCAGCGTCTTGTTGAAGAGCTTTTCCTTGCTGCCGCCTTGGCGCGCGACACCGGCCAGGATGCGCTGGCGCATGACCTCATAGAGACGCGGCACGCAGGTCATGATGGTCGGGCGGACCTCGACCATGTTGTTGGTCAGCGTGTCCGCGCCCTCGGCGTAATAGATCTCCGCACCGATCGAAATCGGGAACAGGAAACCGCAGGTGTGCTCGTAGGAGTGCGACAGCGGCAGGAAGGAGAGAAAAATCTCCGTGCCCGACAGAATGGGCTCGAAGGCGATGCGGATGCTGCGGATGTTCGAGAGCAGCGCGTGGTGCGACAGGATGACGCCCTTGGGGAGGCCGCCCGTGCCCGAGGTATAGATAAAACAGGCGGGATGGCCGCGCTCGACGGTCGCCGCGACCTCCTCGACATCGTCCGGCAGGGCAGCACCTTTCTCCTTCAGCGCGTCCCAGGTCAAGACGTCGATGCCGTCATGGGGCTCGACCGGCGCCATGGTGATGACGTGGGCGGCGCCGGTTCGCTTGGCCGCCGGCAGCAGACGCTCGGCCAAGGGCGCGGTCGAGACGATGGCGACCTTGGCGCCGCTGTCGGCGATGATGTGCTCGTTGAGCGCCTCGGTGTTGGTCGTATAGGCCGGCACCGTGATGGCGCCCGCGGCCATGATGGCGAGATCGGCGACGACCCAGTTGGGCCGGTTTTCCGAGACCAGCATGACCCGGTCGCCCGGTTTGACCCCCAGCGCCCTGAGCCCGCGCGACACCGCCTTCACCTCGTCGGCGACCTCGGCCCAGGTCTGCGGGCGGTATTGGCCGTCATGTTTCGACCACATAAAGGGGCGATCACCAAGCTTGGCCGCCTGTTCAAAGAACAGACTGGCCAGATTCGGCCACGGATCCTGCGCCATGTCTTCGTAAACCATCGTGTTCCCGACCCTGAAACCTGCCCATGACCTAGATAGTGAGCCAGATGCCGTGTGACAATTCGTTTGGCACGCGGGCGATCCGTCCCCCATATGCTGACGTAGCAAAAAAGCAGATTGAGTGAGTTGCATGGCCGACACCGCTGAACAGAGCAAACTGGGCGAATTGCCCGAGTGGGACCTCTCCGATCTCTATGCCGGGCCGGATGATCCGGCGATCAATGTCGACCTGGACGAGTCGAACGCCGAGGCCCAGGCCTTCGAAAAGGACCTTAAAGGCAAGCTCAACGCGATCGACGGTGAGAGTTTCGCCGCCGCGCTCAAGCGCTATGAGGCCATGCAGGACCGGTTGGGCCGGGTCGGCAGCTATGCCCAACTGCTCTATGCCGGCAACCTGACGGACCCAGAAATCGGCCGCTTCGCCCAGTCGGTGCAGGAGCGCCTGACCGAGATTTCCAGCCATCTCCTGTTCTTCGCGCTGGAGATCAACAAGCTCGATGACACCACCTTCGACAAGCTGCTCGCCTCGCCCGCGCTCGCCCACTATGTGCCGTGGCTGAAGGAAGCGCGCCTGTTCCGCCCGCACCAGCTCTCCGACGAAGCAGAGGCCATGCTGCATGAGATGAGCGTGGTCGGCGACGCCGCCTGGAATCGGCTGTTCGACGAGACGATCGCCGGCCTGCGCTTCGAGATCGGTGGCGAGAGCCTGACCGAATCCGAAGCTCTCGATCTCCTCTCATCCCAGGACGGCGCCAAGCGCCAGGAAGCCGCCAAGGAACTGGCCCGCGTCTTCAAGGCGAACGAAAAGCTCTTCGCGCTGATCACCAACACGCTGGCGAAATCGAAGGCGATCGACGACGGCTGGCGCAGCTTTGCCCGGCCGATCTCTTACCGGAACCTGTCGAACCAGGTCGAGGACGAGGTGGTCGACGCGCTCATCGCCGCCGTCCAGGCCGCCTACCCCAAGCTGTCGCACCGCTATTACGCCCTCAAAGCGAAATGGATGGGCGGCGACAAGCTCGATTGGTGGGACCGCAACGCGCCCCTGCCCGATGACGACGACCGCCAGATCCCCTGGGACGAGGCGCGCGCCACGGTGCTGGGCGCCTATGGCGACTTCGCCCCGGAAATGGCCGAGATCGCCGAGGGTTTCTTCGACCGCCACTGGATCGACGCGCCGGCCAGGCCCGGCAAGGCGGGCGGCGCGTTCGCCCACCCGACCGTGCCCAGCGCGCATCCTTTCGTGCTGCTGAACTATCAAGGCAAGACCCGCGACGTCATGACGCTCGCGCATGAGCTCGGCCACGGCGTCCACCAGGTGCTGGCCGCCGAACAGGGCCCGCTGCTGGCGTCAACGCCGTTGACCCTGGCCGAGACCGCGTCGGTGTTCGGCGAACAGCTGACCTTCCGGCGCCTCTTGAACGCGGAGAGCGACGCCAAGCAGCGGCGCACGATCCTGGCCGCCAAGGTCGAGGACATGCTGAACACGGTCGTCCGCCAGATCGCGTTCTGCGAGTTCGAGCGGCGCGTGCACGATGCCCGGCGCGACGGCGAACTGACGCCCGAGGCGATCGGCGATCTGTGGATGTCCGTCCAGACCGAGAGCCTCGGACCGGCGCTGACCTTCGACGACGACTACCGAAGCTACTGGAGCTATATCCCCCACTTCATCCACTCGCCGTTCTACGTCTACGCCTATGCCTTCGGCGATTGCCTGGTGAACGCGCTCTACGCCCACTACCAGGAAGCGGAAGAAGGCTTCCAGGCGCGCTTCTTCGAGATGCTGAAGGCCGGCGGCTCCAAGCGTCACAAGGAGCTTCTGGCGCCGTTCGGCCTGGATGCGTCCGACCCCGGCTTCTGGTCGAAGGGGCTCGGCATCATCGCCGGTTTCATCGACGAACTGGAAGCCGCCGATGCGGCGGCCTGAGGCCAAGCGCCGATGAGCGAGGGGGAGCGCAGCGAGTCCAACCGGCTGACCGGCCGCGTCTCACGCTATGCCCGTGTCGGCACGTCGGTCGGCAAGGTCGCCGCGCGCATGGGCGCCGAACGCCTGTTCGGCCTGCAGACCGACAACGCGGAGGCGGCCGCGGCCCTGCGCAACGCGCTCGGCGGCCTGAAAGGCCCGCTGATGAAGGTCGCCCAGCTTCTGGCGACCATCCCCGACGCGCTGCCGGCAGAATACGCCGGCGAACTCGCCCAGCTGCAGTCCAACGCGCCGGCCATGGGCTGGCCCTTCGTGCGCCGGCGCATGGCAAACGAACTGGGCCCGGACTGGCAGGACAAGTACAAGAGCTTCGAGCACGAGGCCGCGGCCGCCGCCTCGCTCGGCCAGGTTCATCGCGCCGTCTCCCATGACGGCCGCGACCTCGCCTGCAAGCTGCAGTACCCGGACATGCAGTCGGCGGTCGAGGCCGATCTGAACCAGCTCAAGATCATCTTCGCGGTTTACCGCCGCTACGACAAGGCGATCGACCCCCGGCGCATCCACGACGAGATCGCCGCGCGGCTGCGCGAGGAGCTGGATTACGAGCGCGAGGCCCGTCACCAGTCGCTCTACCGCATGATGCTGCGGGACCAGGCGATGGTTCACGTGCCGGAGGTGGTGTCCGAGCTCTCGACCCGGCGCCTCCTCACCATGGACTGGATGTCGGGCGAGCCGCTCATGAAATTCCTGGGCGAGACGGCGGAGCACCGCGCCCAGCTCGCCATGGCGATGTTCAACGCCTGGTACGTGCCGTTCTACGGCTACGGCGTCATCCACGGCGACCCGCATCTCGGCAACTACAAGGTCCGGCCCGACATGTCGGTCAGCCTGCTCGACTTCGGCTGCGTGCGCGTCTTCCACGCCCGTTTCGTCAAGGGCGTCATCGACCTCTACAACGCGCTGGAGACCGACGACCGCGAGCTCGCCGTCCACGCCTATGAGACCTGGGGTTTCACCGGGCTCTCCAACGAGGTCATCGACACGCTCCACCTGTGGGCCGAGTTCATCTACGCGCCGCTCCTGGAAGACAAACCGCGCGCCATCCACGACGAGGGCAGCATGTACGGCGCCAAGGTGGCGTCGAAGGTGCATGGCCGGCTGCGCGAACTGGGCGGCGTCACAGGGCCGCGCGAGTCCGTCTTCATGGCCCGCGC
>JANQGO010000126.1 GCA_028277285.1 Alphaproteobacteria bacterium
CCGCGCGACGATACCGGCCGCCGTGACACCGGCCGCGGGACCCGAAAGCGCCAGGCCAAGCGGGCGGCCGCGCATGGCGTCGACCGCGGCCATGCCGCCGGCGGAGTGAAAGAGATGCAGGCGCGTGGTCCCGCCGGCTTGTGCCTCCAACCTATCGAGATAGCCGCCGACCAACGGCATCAGCGCCGCGTTCAAGACCGTCGCGTTGGTTCGTTCGTATTCGCGCGGCTCGGGATTGAGCTCGTGGGACAAGGTCACATGCGCGATCCTCTCCGCCAGTTTCGCGCCCAGGGCCTTTTCGTGGGCGGGATTGGCATAACTGTGCAGCAGAGCCACGGCGGCCGCGTCGGCACCGCACGCCATCGCCGCCTCGCACGCGCGCGATGTCTCGGCCTCGCTCAAGCCGGTCAGCACCGACCCGTCCCAATCGAGCCGCTCCGCCACCTCCAGCCGCCTTTCGGCCGGCACCAGCGGCGGCAGCTTGGGCAGCACGTCGAGACGGTAGAGTTCGCGGCGGTTCTGCCGGCCGATGGCGAGCGTGTCACCGAAACCCTCGGTGGTCAGCAAGACGACGGGCGCCAGCCTGTCTTGCACGATGGCGTTGGTCGCCATGGTCGTGCCGTGCATCAGGTCGGCGACATCGGTCCATACGAGGCCGACCGCCGCCAGACCCGCTTCGACGCTCGCCACCGGATCGTCCGGCCGGCTCGGCGTCTTCGCGCTCAAGACGGTGCCGTCGACGGCACGTACGGCGACCACATCGGTAAACGTACCGCCGATATCGACGCCGACCTGCCAGGCGCCGCTCATGGTCGACCGCTTCCTGGCGAGGCGGGCGAACCGGCAACCATCGACCTATGGCGCGAGAACAGGACAGGCAACGTGATCAAAAACTCCCTCCGCCCGCATGCCGCAGTCGTGCTCGCGGGGCCATCGATTTCAGACCAATGAGATCACCATCGATTACTCAGGGAGAGTATGTTTCAAGTTGCGCTGTCAACGCCAGTGCGGATCCTGCTACGGACCGGCGCTTACTCGCGGAACGATCGGTTGAGACCGGCCAGGATCGGGTCCATCAGATAGGTCAGCGCCGTACGCTCGCCGGTCAGGATCATCACCTCTGCCGGCATGCCGGGCACCAGATCCATATCCGTCAACCGGTCGAGTTCCTCCGGCGCGATGGCGATGCGCGCCTGGTAATAGTCCTCGCCCTCGGCACCGTCGCTTAGCCGGTCGGCCGAGATGGTCAACACCTGGCCGTTCAGACTTGGCGTGGTGCGCTGACTGAGGCCGGGAAACCGCACCTCCGCGGCCTGGCCAACAACCACATTTTCGATGTCGGTCGGCTTGACCCGCGCCTCGATGATCAGGGGATCGCCATCGGGCACGATGTTCATGATCGGGTCGCCGGGAACGATGACGCCGCCGATCGTGTGCACGGTCATACCGATGATCGTGCCGGACGCTGGCGCGCGAATCTCGATGCGGTCAAGAACGTCGGCGGCGCTGACCTGGCGTTGCTCGAGGTCGAAGATCTGGGCCTGGACGTTGCGCAGCTCCGTAATGACCTCCTCGCGCAGGTCCTTTCTGAGCTGAATGATCTGCAGTTCGGCCTCGCCGATCGCCTCTTCCGCGCGGGCGATGGCGGCAAGGTCCTCGCCGCGCTCACCGCGCAGGCGCTGGCTTTCGCGCTCAAGCGCCAAGATTCGGCTTCTGGTCACATAGCCCTCTTCATAGAGCTCCCGCAACCCGCCGAGCTCCTGCTCGATGAGATCGATCTGCTGGAAGCTGGCCGATTGCTGCACCTCCAAACCCGAAATCTGGTCGCGATGCTGCGCAATGCGTTGGTTCAGGATGTCGATCTGGCCGGCGAGGCTCTCGCGACGTGCGGCGAAGAGGATCTCCTGGCCGGCAACGACAACGGCGACCTCCGGGATGCTTCGACGCTCGATCAGCGCGGGCGGAAACGCAATCGCCTCGGCGCCGTCACGCTCGGCGATCAACCGCGCCTGCGTCGCGCGCGCCAAGTCGAGCTCGCTTTGCACGATCAGGTTGGTCGCCTCTGCATGCGTGGCATCCAGCCGCAACAAGAGGTCGCCTTGGTCGACCCGATCGCCGTCACGTACCAGAATCGCCTCGACGATGCCGCCTTCCAGGTGCTGGACGACGCGCCAGTTCGTGTCGACGGTGACGACGCCGGGCGCGATGGCCGCGCTGCTGAGCGAGACCATGGCCGCCCATGTGCCGGCGCCGCCAAACAACACCACGATGACGACGAAGCCGATCACGATGAACCTGCGCGGCGACGACCGCTGCGGCACGACGATCTCGTCACCGGAAGGGCTGAGTAGCGCCATGGTCATGACGCTTTCTCCAATCTTACGTCGGCGGCCGATGTCACCATGACCTGTTTGAGCACGTCGTCCTTCTTGCCGTGTGCTTCGATCCAGCCGTCGCGCAACATGATGAGCTCGTCGACGGCGGCAATCGCGCTCGGACGGTGGGCCATCACGATGACGGTCTTGCCAAGTTCCTTCATCGCCCGGATCGCATCCGAGAGTGATTTATCGCCCTCCGAATCTAGACTGGCATTGGGTTCGTCCAGGACGATCAGCGGGGGTTCGCGAAACAGCGCGCGGGCAAGCGCAATGCGTTGCCGTTGGCCGCCGGAAAGGCAACGTCCGCCTTCACCAATCACCGTGTTGTAGCCGCCGGGCAGTCTCAAGATCATCTCGTGTACGTTCGCGAGCCGGGTCGCCGTGATGATCTCCTCCGGTGTCGCGTCGTCGGCGAAACGGGAAATGTTCTGGCCGACGGTGCCGTCGAACAACTCGACATCCTGCGGCAGATAGCCGATGGACCGGCCGAGTTCATCCGGCAGATAGTTGTCCAGTGTCGCGCCATCCAATCGCACGCAACCGTCATAGGGTTGCCAAACGCCGACCAAGAGGCGCGCCAGGCTCGACTTGCCGGCCCCGGTCGGTCCGATGACGCCGACGGATGCCCCGGGCTCCAGGGTAAAGCTGACGCGTTTCAGCACCGGCTCCGTGCCGCCGGGCGGGACAGCGACCACCTTTTCCAGCGATACATGACCGGCTGGTTTTGGCAGGGCCATCTGATCGGCATGATTGTCGATGCCGCCGACAACGGCCTTCAGCCGGCCATAGGCCTGGCGCGCGGCGACGACGCTGCGCCAATTGCCGATCGCCTGCTCGACCGGCTGCAGGGCTCGCGCCATGATGACGGACGCCGCGATCATCACGCCGGGCGTGATGATCTGCTGAACGGCAAGATAGGCGCCGGCAGCCAGGATGGCGATCTGCGCGATCATCCGGGTCGACCGCGACATCGCGCTGATGGTGCCGCCGCGATCGCTCGCCAAGCTCTGGAGGCCAAGCGAAGCCTGGTGTCGGCCTCGCCATAATTCGCGCAACGCCGGCAGCATGCCAAGCGCCTGGATGACCTCGGCATTACGCAGGCTCGACTGCACGAACGTCTCGGCGACGGTGGCGTGGCGGCTCGCCTCTCCGACCGGCCGCCTGGTCCGCCACTCGTTGAGCAACGCCAACATGAGCAGCACGGCGGCCGCGACGAGCGCGACGAGCCCGAAGAGCGGGTGGAACAGGAAGATGACGATCAGGTAGATCGGCGTCCATGGCGCGTCGAACAGGGCGCATGGCGATGATGTCGTCATGAATTGCCGCAACGAGACGAGATCTCTGAGCGCCTGGCCGCGGTCCAGCCTGGCGGCGGCCAAGCTGCGTTCGAACGTCGCGGTGAAGACCGTATCGCCGAGCTGTTCGTCGAAGCGGGCGCCGACGCGCACCAGAATGCGGCTGCGGACGAACTCCAGAAAGCCGATCACCACGATGAGCCCGCCCGCCAGGAGCGTCAGTGCGACAAGTGTCGGGATGCTGCCGCTTGTCAGGACGCGGTCATAGACCTGAAGCATGTAGAGCGGCGTTGTCAGCATCAGAATGTTGATGAAAAGGCTGAACAGGCCGACTGCGTACAACGTGCGCCGCATCGCGCGCGTCGCACCTTGCAGCGCATTCACTCGTTCTTTGACGATCATCGAGTCAGATCCGGCATAACGGACGGCAGTTCGGCTGCCGCACCGGCGACCGGTTGTTACGTGGCATGGGCACGGCGTTCTTTCCCAACTGTTCTGTCTTGGCGCGCCGGACAGCCAATGACGTTAGCCCGGTTACCTGAACGGCGACTGAACGGCGGCTTAAAGCAGGGTTCAGGTGATGGCTGATAGGGCTGTCGCGTCGGGCTGTGGACCCATCAAAAAGGAGCTGTCGATGAAACGCCCCAACGATCCCGTTCGCCAAACGAAACACAACGACCGCCGCGGCGACGACATGAACCGTCGCGAAGATCCGGGTCAAGACGGCCCAAAACACCACGACAACCCGAGAGGCGACAAGGACGGTCAGGACGCCCAATCGGACATCGTCACCAGAGGTATCGACGGCATCGGAACCAATGCCGAGAACGACGACTGGGGTGCGGTCGGTCAGCAACTGTTGCGCCTCGCCCCTGCGTCCTATGACGACGGTATTGGCGAACCTGTAGCTGACCGGCCGAACGCGCGGGAGATTTCGAACGCCGTCTCACAGCAAGACGGCGACATGCCCAACTCATTCGGCGTCAGCGACTTCTTCTGGGCCTGGGGACAGTTCGTCGACCACGACCTCGACCTGACCGAGGCCGGCAACACCGAGAACACGCCCATCGTTGCGCCCGCCGACGATCCCGTGTTTCAGCCGGGCGCGGAGATCCTGTTCTCCCGCGTCGACCCGGACGAGGGAACCGGCGTCGACGACCCGCGCGAGTATCACAATGCGATCACCGCCTATATGGACGCCAGCATGGTCTACGGGTCTGACACCGAGACGGCTGCGGCCTTGCGCGATGGCGCCTACCTGGTCATCGGCGACGACGGTCTGTTGGTGCAGACCGATGATGGCGGCGTCCTGGCAGGCGACGTCCGCGCTGCCGAAAACGTCGCCCTTACCTCGCTCCACACCCTGTTCGCGCGCGAGCACAACCGCCTGGTCGATGAACTGGCCGCGGACGACCCCACCTTGTCCGAAGACGAGCTGTTCGATGCCGCGCGCATGCGGGTGGAGGCCGAGATCCAGGCCATCACCTATAACGACTGGCTGCCTCTGCTGGTCGGCGACGAGGCTATCGCCCGCTACAAGGGTTATGACGAGGACGTCAATCCCGGCATCTCGGTTGAGTTCTCGACCGCGGCGTTCCGCTTTGGTCATTCGCTGCTGTCGTCCGATATCGGCCGGCTGAACGAAGACGGCTCCGACATCTCCGCCGGCGCCATCGCTCTGCGCGAGGCCTTTTTCAATCCTTCGGCCATCGACGAGAACGGCGGGGTCGATCCGATCCTGCGCGGGCTCGGCGACGGCACGGCCCAGGAGCTCGACACGCAAGTTGTCGAGGACGTGCGCTCGTTCCTGTTCGCGCCGACCGGGGAGGTTGGGCTCGACCTTGCCGCTATCAACATCGAACGCGGCCGCGACTTGGGGGTCTCGTCATACAACGACCTGCGCGAAGCCCTGGGCTTGGAGCGGGCCACCGACTTCTCCGACATCACGTCCGACGCGGAACTGGCGGCGGAACTTCAGGCTATCTACGGCGATGTCGATCTGGTCGATGCCTGGATCGGCGGTCTGGCCGAAGATGCCTATGGCGACGGCATGGTGGGCGAACTTTTCGCGACCGTCATCGTCGATCAATTCACCCGGCTGCGCGACGGCGACCCGCTGTGGAGCCAGGCCGATGGCGGGCTTTCCAAGGCCGAGGCGAGTGAGATCTGGGAAACGACGCTGGCCGACATCATCGAAGCCAACACCGACGTGGGTTCGATCCAGGACGACGTTTTTCTGGCCCATAACCGGATCGGCGGGACGGAAGGCGACGACACCCTTGAAGGCAGCGAGGATCGTGATCTGATCCTGGGCCAGGGCGGCGATGATATCTTGAACGGCAACGCCGGCGACGATCAGATCGAAGGCGGTTCCGGCGCGGACCAAATCACCGGTTCAGTCGGCGACGACCGCCTTTACGGCGGCGCCGACCAGGACACCTTCTTCTTCTCTGAAGGCGACGGCCACGACATCATCTTCGACTTCGAAGCAGGCGACGAGGTCGTGGTCGACCTGACCGGCGATCCCGTGGCGTTTCAACCGGCGCTCGTGGATGACCCCTCCGGCATCGTCCTGAACCTCAATCCCGAGTGGTCGATCACCTGGGCCAATGCCGACCTCGCCACCGTCGACGACGGCTTGATGTTCGTCTGACCCAAACCGCGTGCCGCCCATCGCGGCCCAAACACACACGACGAAACTGACGACCAAGCCGGCTGCCGCGCCGCAAGCGCGGCAGCCGGCATGTCTGCGTGTTACCTGTCACACGCTCAGACAAGACGGTAAGCGCCGGCCTCGCCGCCGGCGAATGGCTCGAAGGGCCCGGAACAGGCCAACGGCGACGCCTGACTGACCAGCACTGCACTAATTACTTGCATTGCCATTACAGTAATCAATCTAAACGTCTAAATTATAAGTTGTGTATCAAATCATCTGTCTTCGTTGTACGAATTGTTCGAATACTAAATAACAACAAGATTACTTTAGCGTGTACTTGCGACTGGCTACTCACTCGGTATCGGGCGCGGTGCGATGGGTGTCTTTGGGGACCCACGCGCTGAGCCGTCTCGCCCGCTTCCGCGGCTTGGTGATCGGCACGCTTTTGTGGTTCTTCGTGGTGTCGACCGCCGACAACAAGGCCCATGCTCAGACCGTCATCATTTCCACCGACCAGACGACGACACAGAACCTCGATACGCTGGCCGGCGGCGATCCCGGCACGACCGCGGTCGTTGATCCGGGCGTCACCGTCGACACGAGCAATCCGCCGGGCTCCGGCGGCAGCGCCGTCGTTGGCGGTTCGCGTCCCTGGGAGCTGACGAACGGCGGTTTCATTACCGGGCAAAGCAGAGGCGTCGATTTGAGCGCCGGCGGCAGCGTGACCAACAGCGCGGGATCCAGTGTCACCGGCGTAACGCTTCAAGCTGTCCGAATCCAAAATGCGCCGGGCACGGTGATCAATGCCGGCACGGTGCTCGCCCGTCGAGAAGGCGTGCTGCTGACCGGCGGCGGCAGCGTCACCAACGATGCCGGGGCGTCGATCACCAGCACGACGCGGGAGGCGATCCAGATCCAAGGCGGCAGCGGTACGGTGAACAACGCCGGCGTGTTGCTTGGCCAGCGCGAGACGGTCTTCTTGCTCGGTGGCGGCTCGGTCACCAACGAGGCCAGCGGGACGATCACGAGCACGACACGCGAGGCGATCCAGATCCAGGGCGGCGCGGGTACGGTCAACAATGCAGGCACCATCGACTCACGGCTTGAAGGCGTTCTCCTGAACAGCGGCGGGATGGTCACCAACGCGCTGTCGGGCCTCATTCAGAGCGCTATCCGCGAAGGCATCCAGATCAGCGGCTCGGCGGGCACAGTCGACAACTTCGGTACGGTCGACGCCGGCACGATCGGAGTCTTCCTGGATCGCGGCGGCAGCCTCACCAATCACGAAGGCGCGACGATCACGGGCGGCACCATCGGCGTTCGGGTCGACAACGGCGGCACGCTGAACAACCTCGCCGGCGCCACGATCACCGGCAACAACGGTTCTGGCGCGGAAATGCGCGGCGGCGGCACGGTGGTCAACGGCGCGGGCTCGACGATCTCCGGCACGACACGCGGTGTCTTCATCACCGGCGGCGGCGGCGCCGGATCGCTGACCAACGAAGGCACGATCACCGGCAACCAGTTCGGCGTCTTTCTCAACAACGGCGGCACCGTCACGAATCTGGCCGGGGCTACGATTTCCGGCAACACCGAAGGCCTGCGCGTCAACAACGGCGTCACCAACATCACCAATGCGGGCACCATTTCCGGCGCGGCGACGGCGATCCGCTTCGGCAATGCGGCCGACACGCTGACGCTTCAGACGGGCTCGGTCTTGAACGGCAATGTCAACGGGCGCGGCGGTAACGACCAGCTCTTCCTCGAAGGGACGGGAACCGAGGACAGCAACTTCCAGAACTTCGAAGGGC